>JAVBSQ010000074.1:0-17381 GCA_031556695.1 Bacteroidales bacterium
CGTATCAAGCATAAGTGCATGAATAGCCAGCGCAATAACCATCACAAAAAGTATGGGCATCAATATTTTAGAGTAACGCTCAATGCCTTTCTCCACCCCGCCGGCTACCACCAACGCACATAAAAGCACATAGCCCACACACCACAGAAGCGGCTGTATGGGCGAACTCATCAGGTTAGTATAAGTGTCGTGAAAATCGGTAGCCTGCGACAAAAACGAGGGGACACAAGAGTTTACTATGTAGGACAGCGTCCACCCTCCCACTACGCTATAAAAGCCACAGATAAGAATAGCGGTAAACACAGCCATGAGCCCTATTTGTTTCCACTGTGTACGTGGCGACAATACATTAAAAGCGCCCATTACACTGCGACCGGAACGGCGACCGATACTAAATTCGCCCAACATCAAAGGTAGTCCGAGCAATATAAGAAAAATGATATAAAGCAAGAAAAAAGCCCCTCCGCCGTATTGTCCCACCATGTAAGGGAAACGCCAAAGGTTACCCAATCCTACAGCCGATCCGGCTGCTGCTAAAAGTACGCCCAACTGGGAGCCGAAACCATCACGTTTTAAGTCTTCCATAGATTTTAAGCATTAGTATTCACAAAGGTATAGTATTTTTCGTATATTTGTAAAGTAGAAATTTAAATTTATGCAAAGTATTGAGATTTTTTGTGAGAATAGTCGCCAGGTAGTATACTGTGAACCGGGCGCAACTTTATTGCATCTCGTAGATAAATGTTCAGTATGCCTTCCGCACCGTGTGCTGGCAGCTATTGTAGATAACCAGCTGAAGGAGTTAAGTTATGCTATATGGCGGCCCCATAGCGTGCGCTTCATTGATATCAGCCACCCCGACGGACAACGCACCTACCAACGCTCCCTTAGCTTTCTGCTGCAAAAGGCCGTGCGCGATATTTGTCCCGAATACCAACTGCGCATTGAGTATACGGTGCTCAATGGTTTATATTGCGAACTGTTGAACCACGGAAAGGTAATTAACGAAGTATTGCTGCAGCAACTGGAAGCCAGGATGCATGAGTTAATAAATGAAGACAAACCTTTCGTACGAAAAAAACTGGCTACCGAAAAAGCCATTGAAGTATTCCTGCAGAACAATCAACCGGAAAAAGCCTTGCTGCAAGAAACGCGAAAAAGTTTCTATACCTCAATGTATTATCTTGATGAATACCCCGACCATTTTTATGGGCCTTTAGTGCCCACCACCTCTTACCTGAAAGTGTTTTCGCTAAACATGTACCGCGAAGGTTTTGTGGTGCTGATGCCCAATCCCCAAGAGCCAGACGAAGCTTTGTCGATAGTAGTACAGGATAAGTTATTCGATATTTTCCAGGAGAATAACGAATGGATAAAAATCATTGGTGCGCACACCATAGGTTCCATCAACAAGGCAATTGTAGAGGGCGAAGCCAAGCGGCTGATCATGGTGTCGGAATCGCTGCATGAGAAAAAATATGCAGCTTTGGCTGACGAAATAAATCGGCGTAAAGATGTGCGGATAGTGCTGATTGCCGGCCCTTCAAGCAGTGGCAAAACCACTTCATCGAAGCGACTGGAGGTACAAGCGCGCGTGGCAGGCCTCAACCCGGTGCGATTAGAGATGGATAATTATTTTGTGGACAGGGAACATACCCCGCGCGATACCGACGGAAATTATGATTTTGAAGATGTGCATGCCTTAGACCTTCCGTTTTTCAATGAACAGCTCCAGGACTTATTGGCAGGAAAAGAAATAAATGTACCCACCTTCGATTTCAACACCGGAGAACGCAAATTTGAGCCGAAAAATGTCCTTAAAATGGGCGCTAATGATATTTTGATCATGGAAGGTATCCATGCCCTCAACCCACTGCTCACAGCGTCTATTCCCGACAATTTGAAATATAAGATTTATTGCTCAGCGCTTACTTCCGTGAGCGTTGACGAGAATAATCGTATTTCCACTACAGACAACCGCCTGATCCGCCGCTTGGTGCGCGACTATAAATTTCGCAACTATACAGCTTCGGAGACTATCATGCGCTGGCCCAGTGTACGGCGGGGTGAAGACCGTAATGTGTTTCCCCACCAGGAGAATGCCGACATTATGTTCAATTCAGCCCTCACCTACGAAATGTATGTCTTGCGCACTTATGCCGAACCACTGTTGAGGCGTATTAAGCCCACAGACCCGGCCTTCACGGAGGCTATTCGCCTGCTGAAATTCCTCAGTTATTTTGAAGTTCTTCCGCCCAATACCGAGAATTATATTCCCAGTAATTCCATTCTGCGTGAATTCATTGGAAGCAGTATATTTGATTAATTAAACAAATAATTGTTATAATTAATTGTTATTCGTATTGTTTGCATTTTTTTGAATTGAAGAAATACTTTAGTTTATCTTCATGATTTCCCTGAATTACAATATGATGATTACCTAGCGGGTTGGTCAGGAAATAATCTACCGGATGATTCAATTTTACCCTCACCTGGGTGCGGCACATATTCGTATTATTGGTGTTCTCGAAGAGTTGTCCGGCAGACAGGAAATAACTATCCAACCCCACACCACCAAACCGTAAAACGGTCACTTCACCCAAAGGCAGCACTCCCTGTATGGCAACGCCTATGCCCGACTCAAAGTGACTGCGGATAATGTACGACTCGGTCTGCGCTAGTCCCACTGTGCAATGCGCCAGGGTCATCTCATTGGTGCGCGGATTGATCATAGACGGGTTGGCCATGAACCCGGTTTGTCCTGTCACCGCCTTCGCCACCACCAGGGTGAATATGGACTGCAGGTCGCCTTCACAGCCGGCCACAATACCCTCGTCGTTCAACAAGGCCAACGCCAGGCATCCGGTGGTAGCCTTCGTTTCCAATATGCTGAAACATTTGATGGTCAAGGCGCTCAATTTTTCTTCTTCACAAATTCGGCGAATAGCTTTATAAAGGCGCGCCGCTTTCATAATGTCTTCCGGAGAAGCTTCGTAACAAGCGGAGGCTTTAGTTGTAAACGATTCCGACAGCTCCATCACCTCGCCGTCGGAAATTTGCTCATAATAGTCATACACCCGTTGCATGTTAATATCAACGAAACTCACACCCCACTTTTGTTGCGCATGGCTATAGCTTACACCGCTGGCTATGAGCCAGGAAGAGGGTGTTCCAATCACTCCGATGCGTGTGCCGGCCAGTACGTGTTGGGCTTTAAAATTGCTGTGCAAGGTTTGAATCCGTGCAATAATAGCCTCCGGTTCTCCGTGCAGAATCTCGCTTTGCACCTGTTGCCCGCTGAGCCACGAAGATATTTCCAATGACGCCGCCAGGGAGTTTTGCAACCCGTCGGCCAGCAGAATAACCGGCTGAGATAACCGGTCAAAGGTATCCACCACCAGTTGCTCCACGCCACCCGTAGCGATAAAAAGGATTTTGAAATCATTTTTACCCAAACTGCTGATATTTTTATAATCAACGATATTGACGGCAAAATGTTTTTCGAGTTCAGTTAACAAACCGGCGTGCGCGCTTTGTATCACCGCAGCATCATGCAAATAAGAGGCGAAAGTGATGAGATTGAGGGTCATCTTTGTGTTTTTTGCACAAAAATACAAAATATATTTGTTATCTTTGTACTATCGTTAAAACCATCTCGCGCAGGCGCAATCGTTGTGCCTGTTTATAATTGTTTAATGATATAAGATGAGTAAGCAAATAAAAGCCTTGACCCTACAAGTGTTTTTTGTGGGCTCAAACTGGTTGGTATTTTGCAATTTAAAAATAAAAGTCTACATTTGTGTACCAAAATGCGTACACAAAAAGATTAAACAATTATGATACAAGTTAGTAGCCGCGAATTTCGCGAAAATCAAAAAATGTATTTAGACCTGGCGGATAAGGGGGAACAAATTTTATTGCGCCGGGGAAAGAAACATGCTTATATGTTGAAACCGCTGTCCGAAGATGATTTATACTGGTTCACTCCCGAAATAATGGAACATCTCCAAAAAGCAATAGATGAGGCAAAACAGGGAGAGGTGAAAAGTTTAACCGATAAAGAGTGGAAAGAATTACTTGGATTATGATATATACTATCAAATTTACCGCCACAGCTCTCGAAGACATTGAAAAATTAAAATTATCGGGAGATAAAATTGCACTAAGAAAATTAGATACAATTAAAACAGAATTAGAAAAACACCCACGCACAGGTACGGGCAAACCAGAACCTCTGCGCCATTATCTGCAAGGCTTTTACTCCCGTCGCATCTCTTAAAAACACCGGTTAATTTATCAAATTATAGACGAAGAAATCATTGTGCAAATAATTTCCGCTTGCGGACACTATAGCGACAAATAATCACTTCTTCTTAAACAGCCGCCCTATAGTCTGCTCCAGATCCTCCATCACGGAGCCTTGGGTGGGTAACATGGACGGGTTTCTGAAGTTGGTTGTGTCGCGCTCCAAGACCCCGCTCTGCATGGGATAAACCAGAATGAAACTGTTACCACTGAAATATTTATTCAACAGTCCCGGCACCTTAGCCATAGAAGGATTATAAGAAGGGTGAGCGCGGCGGCTTAACACCACCAAAAGATTATCATCCGACTTGACATCACGGGCGAGAATGAGAAAATCAACCCAGTTATCAAACTCAATAAAATCAGCATTAACAGGGTGTTTAGCATTGATATTCTGCAAATAAGCCAGTGTGTTTTTTGAAGCATAGAACACTAGTTTTGCCCCTGTATTGCGACCAATATTCCACACCTTCACCAGCCAAAAGGCAAAACCCATCTCGCGCTCGGCACGATCAGGGATAATCACCAAATGGCGTTTCACGGTGGGCAGCGGTTGTGTCGCCTTGTAAATAAGCGTGGTGGTATTACAATTGGTGAGAATGCCCTCTGTGAGATTTCCTAAAAATGAGTCGGTGATGCCCTTGCTGCTGTGCAGTCCCAGCACCAAATCACTGATGCGCTGCTCACGCACCACACCGGTGATGGCGTTCACAATATTGGAGTCATAACGCATCAATTCAATCAAACGGTTGTCTGTAGCTGCAGCCGTAACAGCTGCTTTATCGAGAATTTTCTTCGCTTCTTTTTCCGCCCCATTTCCCCTGCCGTCATTCGGAATTACATGCAAGGCGTAAAGGCCGTGTTTATTCTTCTTTGACTTCACCGTAACACACAAATCAACCAACTCCACTGCCCGTTCTACGTTATGCACCGGCATCAATATGCGCTCTTCGTTATCATCATCGGCCTCATCATTGGCCAATGAAACCGTCATGTTTTTCGCTCCGTGCTGGGCGGCAAAGGAGGCCACGGTACAAGTAATCAATATTACAATGATGGTGCCGTTGAGCACACTTTCATCAAATAAACGGATAGGATCACCCCACTCATTATGTCCTGTAATGATATTGTAGCCCACCAGTACAATAGCCAGCGTAGCAGCTGCATGCGAACTGCTCAAGACAAATATCAGGCGGCGCTCATCAGCTGAAAAACGAAAACTTTTTTGGGTCAACCAGGCGGCTACAAATTTTGAAACTAAAGCGACCACCGTCATCACCCCCGCCACCATCAAGGTTTCCCAGTCTTTGAAAAATGCATTATAATCAATCAACATTCCCACCCCAATGAGGAAAAAAGGGATGAAAAGTGCATTGCCAACAAACTCTATACGGTTCATCAGGGGAGAAGTGTGGGGAATAAGGCTGTTCAACGCCAGTCCCGCCAAAAACGCCCCGATAATAGGCTCTATGCCGGCCGCTTCAGCCAGGAAGGCGGCCAGATAAAGCATACCCAATACAAAAACATATTGGGTAATATTATCGTCGAAATGCTTGAAAAACCAACGGGCCATCACCGGAAAAAGAAAGATAACGATACAGGCGAAAATCAACACCGAAATGCCGAGCTTCAACCAAAATTGATCGGATATCTCGCCGGTGGCCATACCCGCAATGGCGGCCAAGACCAAGAGCGCCAACGTGTCGGTGATTACCGTGCCGCCCACCGTAATGGTCACCGCCCTATTTTTCGCTACACCCATGCGGCTCACCATAGGGTAAGCAATGAGTGTATGCGAGGCAAACATACTGGCCAGCAATATGGAGGTCATAACAGAAAAATTAAGCACATAAATACTTGTAAAATAGCCTAATACCATAGGTATGGAGAAGGTAAACAAGCCAAAAAGCAAACTTTTTCCACTATTTTTCTTGAACTCGGTACGATCAATTTCCAGTCCCGCTAAAAACATGATATACAGTAGTCCCACGGTGCCAAAAAGGATAATACTGCTGTCGCGCAACATGAGATTGAGGCCGTGAGGGCCAATCACCGCTCCGGCAATAATCAAGCCGATAAGATGCGGTATGCGCAATTTATTTAACAAAATAGGCGCAAAAAGGATAATAAATAGTATTAATGCAAAGATTAACACCGGATTAGATAGTGGCAGTGACAGGTGTAAATGGCTGAAAAAATCGTTCATAAGGTGTCAAAGATAGTGAAAAATATATTAAATATGAGCCAAAAAGCACCAAAAGTATAAATTTATGTTAACTTTGCGCCCGCTTTTAAACTAAAGCACGTTTTCAGGTGTCTAATCATAGTCATTAAAAATTAGAAATCGTATGAAACAATATCCAAATACACTGCAACAACTGCTACGCAATAGCGTAGAGCAATTCGGCACACGTGAGGTGATGTCCTTTGTAGGTGGTGAAAAAATGAACTATGAAGGTTTTTACAGTCGCGTGCACGAAACACAAGAACTGTTGATGAATAAAGGCGTTCAGCCGGGCGACCGTATTGCTTTGTTGGGACATAACTCTCCCAATTGGGGCATTGCTTATTTCGCTGTTGCCACTATGGGCGCTGTGGTGGTGCCTTTGCTTCCCGACTTCTCCAGCTATGAGTTGGACACTATTTTGAAACATGCCGAATGTAAGCTTGTTTTTGTGTCGAAACGATTGGAATGTAAGTTGGAAAACATTGTAGCACAAGAGCAAACTATTTCTTTGGACAACCTGCAATTCACAGGCGTAACCATTCCTGTTACAGCAGCGGCCAACGGATATGTATCGCAGCCCGAAGATATGATGTCTATCATTTACACTTCCGGAACTACCGGAAAATCAAAAGGCGTAATGTTAACGCATAAAAACATCATGCGCCAGTTGGAAATGGTACACAAGATCCAGTATGTAGTAAAAGAAGACGTTTTCTTGTCAATATTACCTTTGTCACATACCTACGAGAACACCTTGGGTTTCTTGTTGCCCATTATGTGCGGCGCTTCGATAAACTATCTCGAGAAACCGCCTACACCATCGGTACTGTTGCCTGCCCTGCAATCTATTAAACCGACCTACCTGCTTACCGTTCCTATGATTATCGAAAAGATTTTCCGCGGACAGGTGCTGCCTCAACTACGTAAAACGGCTGTACAACGTGCTTTGTACCGTATTCCCGCCATGCGTAAATTCATGCACCGCAAGGCGTCTGAATTATTATATGAAAAATTTGGCGGACGATTGACTTTCTTCGGTGTTGGCGGCGCTAAGCTTGATGGACAAGTAGAGCAGTTTTTGAAAGATGGTAAAATAATACCTTACGCTATAGGTTACGGCTTAACCGAAACCGCTCCTTTGATTTCTGCCGCTACCTTTGGAATGAAACATTTTCAATCGGCCGGTTCTATCCTCGAAGGCATTGAAGTTCGTATCAATAACCCTAAGAATGGCGAAGGTGAAATTTGGGTAAAAGGGGATAATGTGATGCAAGGCTACTACAAAGAGGAAGCCATGACTAAAGAAGTGCTTAACGACGGTTGGTTCCGCACAGGTGACCTGGGTGCTTTTGACCGCGCAGGACACATACACATCAAAGGCCGTCTTAAAAACATGATTTTGGGACCTAACGGCGAAAATATTTATCCTGAAGAAATTGAGACTGTAATCAACGGCTATAGCGGAGTGCTGGAATCGTTGGTAGTAGAACGTAAAGGCCGCTTGGTGGCTATGGTACACGTTAACCGCGAGGAGTTGGAAAAGCAATATGCTGCCAAGAAAGCCGAGTTGGAAGCAAAATGGGAAAGCAAGAAGGCTGAGTGGGAAACCAAGAAAGAAGAACTCAAACAATACGTTGAAGAAAAGATAGAAGAAATGCAACTTGAGTTAATGATTTATGTTAACGAAAGAGTTCGCGGATTTTCACAATTGTCTATGGTAGAGGTTGTTCCTGTAGAATTTGAAAAGACTTCCACCCAAAAAATCAAACGTTATCTCTACTGTTAATGAGATTTGGCACGTTTTTTGCTGTGATTATAGCATAAACGTATATTTCTCATGGAAAACAAAATTTAAAAAGTTACAAAAATTTTATTCAGCCTCACGGTGGCCTTTTTGGTCACCGCTTGTGTGCTGTTTATTATCGCATCATTCTCCGTCAAAGACTCCGGCGGATTTCTGAATGCAAATGCCTTCGGAACATTGATTTACTGGCTATTAACCATTGTAGGGGCAGTTTGGTATCTCTACCGCTTTGGTTTCCCAAAAGCCATGGACAATAATGGGCAAGGTGAAAAAACCTTTCAGGTACTTTTGTCCATTTTTGTGCCTTTATTGGTAGGTATGGGGATTGCTTTGGCGATCTATTATCTCCTCTTTGGACTGGCTATCCTTTTATTAGCCTCTTTGGGCTATATTGTAACGGTGGCTTTGGTGGTAGGATTGTTCTTCGGCATACGTTTCCTAATCAACATCTATTTTAACCCCACAGGCACTGAGCAGCAGCAAAGCTGGTTAATCATTCTATCCGTAGTGGTTTCTATTGTACTGTTATTTGCTTCTTTGTGGGCTAACTCGGTGTTTTAAACCTGATTATTTTATATCTTTGTCGCATAATCCTTAAAAATCACGATTATGCGACATTTGATATTTGCTATAGCGGCCGTATGTACTACACTTACAGCTATGGCGCAAGAAAAACCCACCGCGGTAAAATCAACCATTAACGGAGTAACAATATTCACCAATGGTGCTGAAATTCAGCGTAGCGGTACTATACAACTCAAAGCGGGCGCTCAACAGGTCGTGTTTGAGGGCTTGCCGCTAAACCTCAACGCACAGAGCATACAGGTGTCCGGAAAGGGTAATTTCACCCTGCTGGGCGTGAGCCATCGCGCCAATTTTTTACAGAAAGCCGAACAAACAAAAGAGGTGAAAAAAATGGAAGATTCGCTACAACTGGTGAGCGAAAAGATTCAATTGCAAAAAGCAGGCTTAAGCGTTATTATTTCCGAAAGAAACCTACTCAAGGCTAACGAATCTATCGGTGGCGCACAAACAGGGGTAAAAACGGCCGATTTGGCCACTTTTGCCGACTATTACCGCACGAGACTGACGGACCTTGGCAATAAGCATGTAAAAAGCCTGAGCGCCTTAAAAGAGATGCAAAAAGATTCGGTACGACTCCAAAAACAGTTAAACGAGTTGCAACGCCGTCCGCAACAGGCAACCATGGAAGTAGTGCTGGACCTCACAGCTCCCGCCGCGGGCAATGCACAGCTAAACCTCAGCTATTTAGTGTATGAAGCCGGATGGAATGTAAATTATGATTTGCGCTCAGACGAGCTGGACAAGCCTATAGCCCTAACTTACAAAGCCATTGTATATCAAAATACGGGCGAGGATTGGAAAAATGTGAAGCCGGTGTTCTCTACAGCCAATCCCACCGTAAGCAATACACAGCCTGTACTAAACCCCTGGTACTTATCATTTGTAGAGCCTCAACCGCCGATGGCCCCGCGCGTAAAAGGACTAGGCCCGCAGATGAAAGCACAGGAACTGATGATGATGGAAGATAATGCGGCTATGCCTATGTTTGTCACCACAGCCGCACATAGCACCGTGAGCGAGGCCCGCACCAGCGTGGAATTTTCCATTGACGTGCCTTGCAGCATCTCCGGCAACGGGCAGGAACAAACGGTGGAATTGGCTCAATATTCGCTTCCGGCGACTTATGAATACTACGCGGTCAGAAAATTGGAAAAAGACGCTTTTTTATTGGCAAAAACCACGGGCTGGGAGAATTTAAACCTGCTGCCGGGACAAGCCAATATATTCTTTGAAGGGAAATATGTGGGCGAATCGTACATTTCAACCGAAAAAACAGGTGATACGCTGGCCCTCTCTTTGGGTCGCGATAAGAACATCAGTATCACCCGCACCCGTAAGAAAGAGTTTTCGGAGAAACAATTTCTCAGCAGTAACATTACCGAAACGCGTGAATGGGACCTGAGCGTGCAGAACAAAAAAGGACAGGCCATAACCATTACCGTTGAAGATCAAATTCCGGTATCTACTAATAAGGAAATCAAAGTAGAAGCAATAAATATCTCTAATGGAACTTTAGATACTTCTACCGGATTAGTTAAATGGACATATACACTTCAACCAAAAGAAATTAAAGCTATCAATTTAAAGTATAGCATTAAATATCCGAAGGACAAGAAGGTGGTGTTGGAGTAAGGGCACGGAGACAATGTTTTAGGGCCAATCTTCGTCTTATTTCAACCTCTTCTGTAAGGTATTACTACTCAATAAAGACTTCATTTGTGTTATGGCTACAGTATTCAATTGCAACAATCGTTCTTTTTGAGATAATCCTTGTCGTATCAATAATGCATTGATGCTTTCCATATTGGACAAGACAACCAATTGTTCCAGTGTTGCTGTATCTCGGATATTACCTTTACTCGACTTATTTTCTCTACGCCATTCAATCGCTGTTTTCCCAAATAGGGCGACATTGAGTAAATCTGCTTCAAATGCATAAATCGCTGATGTTTGCTCTTTTGTTATCGTTGGGGGAATTATATATTCTTTAATAGCATCCGTATGAATTTGATAATTAACCTTTGACAGGGTTCGTTGTAAATTCCACTCTAATGATAAACGATGATGCTCTTCTTCCTTAAGTCGTTGAAATTCTTTTACAAGATAAAATTTGAATTCTGCGCTTAGCCATGGTCCAAATTCAAATGCAATATCTTGATGTGCAAATGTTCCACCACCATAACGGCCTGGTTTCGATATTATTCCAATGGCATTTGTCTTCTCAATCCATTGTTTAGAAGAAAGCACAAAGCCATTGCTTCCACTTTCATTTTTAATGTTACCGAATTCCGTAACATTAAAATTTGGATTATTGATCTTTTCCCATATTCCTAAATATTCAATAGTATACCTCGTACTCAACCAATGAGAAATAACAAGCCCTGTTGCTTCTGCATTTTTATATTTCGCCATATCCGTTAACGAAATAAAATCTTCTTTTTCACGGGGTAAAAGAATGATTTCCGTCCCTTGGACGTTAATAGTTTCGTTTTTACTCATGTTTTCTATTTTTTCACCTCAAGAAATTATATGACAAAACCAATTGTGCATTCTCTATTGATATATCATTAGTTTAATTATTTATTTTCAACTTGTCAATAAATTGTTCAACTGTTCCCTCTTTACAGTATCTTAAGGCATTAATTATCACAATACAACTCCATACAAATGAGGCGATACATGCAATAACAAAAACCGATTGCCAAATGGCTGGACTTACGCCAAATTTTTCTTCGCTAAATGTCGCGGTTAAGATAGTTGTTAAAACAGATAAAAATAATCCTATGGGATTTATCCATTCTACTTTCTTTCTAATAATTTTATGATGATCATTAAGTATTAATTTAACTTTATCTGTATTTGTCACAATAATCTCTTGGGTTAGATTTTTGTGTACTGTCATTTGACGAGTTAGATCTTCATCTAAATTGATATTAACGCTCATTCTTGTGCTTTTTTATTTCCTTTAAGCAAACCTAGCACTCCCAAAGCGTGCTGGCTCATAAAACCACAATTTGAACATACAATAGCTATAGAAGGAATAGATGGACCCCCAATTATGAATCCTTGTAAATTTGGTTGCATTGGGTGATTAAAATAACCATCTGCAATGATGAATTTATTCTGTCCACACATAGGACAGACTGTTTTCATGTTTCGGTCTGATAACTTTTGAATAATTTCTTTTTTTTCTGATTCAGAAAGAATTTCTTTTTCCATACTTTTTGATAAATTTATATGTACATATTGCTATTAGGAGTTAAAATAAATTTTTTACATGAAAGTTGAAATATTAAGCCTATTTTTTCAACGCATCGCGGATCTCGCGGAGCAGCTTGATGTCTTCCGGGTCCTCGGGTGCGGGAGCCGGAGCTGCAGGCTCTTCATGCTTGATTCGCGAAATGCCTTTAACCAACATGAATATACAGAAGGCTACAATAAGAAAATCAAATACCACCTGTAAGAAATTGCCGTAAGCAATTACCACGGGTTGCAGGCTCATACCCGTAACGGCATCGAGTTTATCCGTAGGAAGGGTTATGCTCAGGTCTTTAAAGTTAACGCCACCGATTAACCAGCCTATAGGCGGCATCAATATATCAGTTACCAGCGAAGTTACAATTTTGCCAAAAGCCGCACCAATAATAATACCGACAGCCATATCAACCACATTCCCGCGGAGGGCAAAGGTTCTAAAATCACGTAAAAGTTTTTTCATAAACATCTAAGATTTAGTTTTTTTCTGATTTTCCATAAGAGACTTAGCCGCATCATACAAGCGTTTTTCTTCTTCGCTTTCAGGGTTTACGGTAATGCCGTGAGGTAAGGATTTGGTATGCTCGTCAACATGGCAGAAAGTAATAAACCCGTCAGTACAAATAGTCTGCGGATTTTTTTCTTCCGTTACTTTCACGTGAGCCACAATGGTGCTGCGGCCGGTATATACCATTGCACTCTCAAAGCACAGGACATCACCCAAGCGGCCGGGGCGCAAGAACTCCATGCCGTGGATTTTCAAGCACACTACATTATCCGGGGGCAATTGGCGGGCCACGCTAATGAAAGCTGATTCAACAAACCACTCGGCGCAACGGCCGGCAAACAAAGTGCCGTGATGATTAAGATCCTCGGATTTCACGAGGCGAAAAGATTGGGTAACAGGAAACATAAATATTTAATTATTGATTTTTGATTCAGTGGACTGCAATCCGGTGGCAATTTCCGGTATAATAATGTTTTTGCGTACAAAGGTTGGTTTTGATAACCGGCGTACCAAGGGACGATAATGCTCAAAAACTAAGGCGCCAATTAAACAAACGGAACTAAAAAGAATGATGGTGAGCGAGAGTCCGCAAATTTTTTCTATCGCGCTAAAAAGCATACTTCCCAACGGCGCCATTCCGATGAGCGCCATACTGTAAAAACTCATTACTCGACCGCGTTTATTATCCTCAGCCAAAGTTTGTAAGAGTGTGTTAACTGAAGCCATAGATGCAATAAGTCCGAAACCGGTTGGGAAAGCAATTATATAAACCAACCATGACCAGGGGACATAAGCTATAGTAATGATCCCGATACTAAATAACAGACAACAGAGAGTGAGCACTTTGCCTAAACCCAATACACTTTTGCGAGCTGCCATATAAATGGCTGAAAGCAAGGCTCCGGCACCAAAGCTGGACATCAAAAACCCCATTGTTTGGCTTGAACCATGCAGTATCTCCCGCACGTAGGCAGGAATAATAACCAGAAAGGGCATACCGAAGAAGCTAATCATGCCAATCATCATAAGTAAGGTACGTATAGGCAGAAAACCAAAAGCATAGCGGGCCCCTTCCTTTAATTGCTCGAAGATATTGGCTTCTCTTTTTTGCTTTGAGTTATACTTTAGATTCATTAGGACAATAGCCCATATTACAGCAATGTAGCTTATTCCGTTTATTAAAAAACACCAACCTTCGCCAAAGGCGGCTACCAGCAAACCACCCACAGAGGGACCCACCAGTCGAGCCCCATTGAATATCGCCGAGTTGAGGGCAATGGCATTGCTCAAGTCTTCCTTGCGATCTACCAAATCAAGCACCATGGACTGTCGTGTGGGACTGTCAAAGGCGTTGATGATACCCACAAATAGGCCCAAGACGAGGATATGCCACACCTCTATCCACCCCGTAAACATCAACACAGCGAGACACAAGGCTTCCAGCATAAAACAGGCCTGCGTGATAATAAGCATACGCTTACGGTTAATATTATCCAATAAAACACCGGCAAAGGGAGAGATGAAAAAGCTGGGAAGCTGGGTGATCACATTAATGGTGGCCAGGAGCACCACAGAGCCGGAGAGGCGATAAATAAGCCAACTCATAGCTATGCTTTGCATCCACGAGCCCGTAACAGAGATACATTGCCCGATGAAATACAAACGATAATTTCGGGAGCGCAGGGAAGAGAAAATATTCTTCAGTGCTCCCAGATTGTTTGGTATAAGTTCTTTGATAGCCAAGTCTCTATGTTTCTTACCGAAATGCATTATGGGCAAAGGTACAAATTTTATGCCAATTCTTTTGTATCTTTGTTCTTATGAAAAACTTTGCCCTCCCCCGCCTCAACGCCTTCAACTGGTCGCTCATTGCCGCCATTATACTGCTAAATGTGGCCGATATGCTTTTCTTGGGCCAAACAGATGCTGTGGCTACCATCGCCTCCATTGCCGGTGTTTTGTGCGTAGTTTTATCTGCTAATGGACATATTTCATGTTATTTATTTGGATTAATTGAAGTATCTCTTTACGTTTTAATTTCGTGGAAAGCGCGATTTTATGGAGAAGTGGCACTTAATGGATTGTATTTCTTGCCTATGCAGTTTATCGGCTTTTTAAACTGGCGAAAAAACATTGATAGCGATGCTTTAATTAAAGCAAAAAGTCTAACTAAAAATCAAAAAATTACCGCGTTTATTTCAATCGTTGTTTTAACAGTGGCAGGTGGATTTGTTTTGGAACGGATAGAGGGTAATATACCCTATTTAGACGCATCTACCACTATGCTGTCCATTGCTGCCATGTTCTTAATGGTGCGTGCCTTTGTGGAACAATGGTGGTTGTGGATTATCATAGACCTGCTCACGGTGGGCAAATGGGTGGTGGCCATGACTCACCACGAGCCCAATTCGGCAATCATGGTGGCCATGTGGAGTGTCTTTTTGATTAATAGCCTATATGGCTATTGGAATTGGAAAAAGCTGGCTACTTCCCTATCCTCCAACGAGTAAAGGGATTACTGCGGCCGCCGGAAAAAATTCCACGCTGCACGCTGCGAACGTCGGACACAACATAAAAGGCGGCTTCATCATAATCGGTAATTAGTTCTTGAGCCTGTTCGCTATTTTTACGGTTTACAATAGTTTCCACAATACATACATCGCCTTCTTCTCCTTTTCCGGAGGCAGTGGTGGCGCCAAAATTATTGGTGTTTAAGAGATGGACGAGTTCGACCCCGCTCTTCTTGGTGAACACACGTATAAGGTGCAGTCCCAATGCCAGTCGCTCTTCCACCAACATCCCCACAAAGCTGCCGGTAGCATATCCTCCGGCATAAGCCACATAACAAATGAAGTCGCCTGCCGAGTGCTCCAGCACCTGTCCTATCACGGTAATCCAAATAAGCACTTCCACAAAACCGAATACAGGGGCGAGAAGTTTTTTCCCTTTCGAAATAAAGATAATACGTAGCGTTCCCAACGTTACATCGCAAATGCGCGCAAAGAAAACGAAGAAAGGCAAAAAGGGGTAGGAAAATAGCGTTTCAAACATAATTTTATTGTGAAATCATTAATAAATCATTGATAAATAGCGTACTACATCGCCCTTAAGTTGCTTTAAAACAGTATCATACACATCTTGTTCCATAGGTAAGGGCAGAGCATGACGGCCAACCAGGAATTGTTGTTGAGAATTTAATGCACGAGGATCGCCACTGAAGGTAGCCCACTCGGAAACCCACACAAATTCTTGATAAAATGTTCTGTCGTGCAGAAATTTTCGCGTGGCGTAATCGGTAATCCGGACCTCCAGTCGGCCGGAGGTTATTAGTTCCACACGATGGTAAATAAATTGGGCGCTCACCGTTTCGTAGATTGTATGCTCAACACCATTTACCACATTGGTGCCCACAGGGATTTCGCGAGAGACTACTTCTTCCTGTACCATGGTGTTTGGGATACCCATGGTAAAACTTTGGAAGTTGAAATCAATTTGCTGGTCGGGCGGACGCTGTTGCGACGACATTTCAGAGAAAGGATAGAAATGTACCAGGTTACCATAGGTGCGGTGGTTTAAATTGTCAATCCAGTTACGATAAAAGAAATCCCGTCCCCAACGGTAGCTCACCGGCAGCATGGGATCCATGATCAAGACTTTCAAAGTAGCAGCCTCACGAGCTTCCTTGATTTTATTTTTTACTTCTTTATAGCCGGGCTCATATTGATCGGCTGTGGTGAAATATTTAAGTGCCAGCCGGGCATTGTCAACTGTTGGCTGGGTCATATATTTCTCGCCGGCATCATAGGCGATCTGTGCAGTATATTCTTTCAGCTCGGATAATTCTTTTTTATAACTATCGGGGTTCGGAATAATTTCAAGGGCTGCAGGAGTGATGTTCATTTTATCAATCAGCTTATTCCAGCGCTCAAGAAAAGTTATAACTTCAGCATTTTCCTCAATGTTTTCAAAGGTGAGGGAATCTGTTTCCCGGCCAACTTCCTCTAGCACCTTAGGATAGGCTTTAGCCAGCACTTCACGGGCTTCAGCGTTAGCCGGCGACTGCTGCAACTTTTTCACCGCCTGTTCGCAGGCCGTGAGGTAGTTTCCTTTTTGGTAGGATTTCATAGGGCTTGCACAAGCCACCAACAATAGAAGTGTTAAGACAATAACAGACTTTAGGGTAATTTTTAATGTATTCATGAAGTCCGGAGTTTACACAAAGATAAGACTTTAATTTGGTAAAAATGGTTAAATTCATATATTAATCCTTAACGTGTGTATAAAATAAAGTTAAGTGGAAAAATTTTAATTATGTTTGTAGAAAACAATATAAACTTGACTATGAAAAAGTATTTTTTATCTTATGTATTCATTATTAGTATGTCGGGGATACTTATATTTTCAGCATGTACCAAAGACAATGAGCCTTCGTACGAACCAATTGAAGGGAAGGCTGCCAAATTTGAATTGGGACAAATGTTTATTGATGTTCCTGAGAATTTTACAGCAGTGACTCCTATTAAATTTTCTAGCAACTGGAAATGGCAAGTACGCTTGGCCAATCCTGAATTAGCTGCATTTATATCCCTTTCTCAGATTCGCGGACAGGGTAACGGGCAACTTCAAGTTTCAAGCACGAGTAAAGGCGAACTGCCACGAATCATCAAACTTGTTTTTTCGTTCCAAGGCAGCAAAGG
>JAVBSQ010000086.1:0-3592 GCA_031556695.1 Bacteroidales bacterium
CGACAACGGGCGCTGGGAGACTTTAAGGGTGGAAAAACGAGTATTATTATAGCCACGGACATTGCTGCCCGCGGCATAGATATTCATCAGTTGGATATGGTGATTAATTACGACCTACCCGATACACCGGAAACTTATGTACACCGTATTGGTCGCACCGGAAGGGCCGGCCACTCAGGAAGAGCTATCACTTTGTCAACGCAGGAAGAGTATGAGATGGTGAAGGCCATACAAAAACTAACCGGCAGGAAATTAGATACTACCACTGTGCCGGTGGATAAAAGTAAGGTGGCGGAGAAGGATACAAGAGATAAAAAGGATAAAGGGGATAAAGGGGGGAAAAAGGGAGAAGTGAAGAGTACCTCAGGACATCATAAATCTTCAGCACAAAAACCTGCCACACAAAAACCTTCACCGCATAAGCCGGACGGACAGCCGGGCCGGAAATCGCAAAATCGTTGGAGGAGGAGGGGGTAATGAAAGTCTTTACAACTATAGGCCTTTTGATTGCCGCTAATGTGTTTATGACCATAGCCTGGTATGGACATCTGAAATTCAAGGATATGGGCTGGTTCGGCAGCTGGGGCTTACCGGCTATTATTTTGTTTAGTTGGGGGATAGCTTTTTTTGAATATTGTTTGCAAGTGCCGGCCAACCGTATTGGTTTTGAAGGTAACGGCGGCCCTTTCAGCATTTGGCAACTTAAGGTGATGCAGGAGGTGATCACGCTAGTGGTATTCTCAGTGTTTACTTTATTTGTATTTAAGAACGAGACTTTCCGCTGGAATCACTTTGTGGGCTTTATCTTTCTGGTACTGGCCGTATATTTTATATTCAAAAAATAAGCCCCCGGATTTATTTTCCGGAGGCCTATCATTATTCAATGTTACAGGCTACTTTGTCAAGTATGCGTTTGCGCGGTCTTGTGCATTTTTCCGGAGACTGTAATAGTAGAACGAGTAGTCACCACCGTGGAAACAACCGCGGGGGAAAGGGTCTCCCAATGAATTTTCATCAACATCAACCGTAGAGCATTCAACCACACCACGGGTAGGGTTAACTTTGGCATCGGCATAGTTTTTTACAACACTGTAAGTGCCGTCATCATTTTGCAAGCGTGAGGGCAGGTTTTCAGAGGCGGTAGCCGGAGTATTGTCGGTTTTCCAGTTCACAGGGTTGATGGCAATGGCGCCGTCCAGTAGCAATGGTGTTTTTTCAGTCATGCCGGGCATTTCAGTGTTATAGGATATTACTACACCCAAGTCGGTGGCGCCGGTGGCATATTTCACATGAGGGTTGTTGGTCTAAAATTCCCGGGTGAAAGCATAGCCGATGGCGTAGCAGGCAATCATGCGGTCATACACTGACTTGTTTTCCGGCTTATTCAAATATTTGGAGAGTATGTTAGCTGCCTGTACAGATCCTTGAGAGTGCGTTGCTATGATGTAGGGGCGTCCGTTATTATAATGTTTGATGTAATAATCAAAGGCTGCCAGCATGTCATAACAAGGGATAGAGTCGTTGATACGTCTTAGTTTATCGCCGGAAAAATTCAAACTGGTTATGCCGGCTTGCCGCCATACGGGGGCGTAAATGTTACCTGTTGTTTCAAAAGCGGTAGCTTGAGTTTGTACGTGGTTCTTTGCTACAGCTCTCATGCTTTCATCGTTAATGTCGGAATAGAGCGGTTCAGCCTGGTAATAGGCGGTAGGGTATATATAAAAGATATCCACACTTTTATCCAGTGTTCCGGGAAGTTGCAACCAGTTGTTCAGATTGGAATAGTCACTGGCCTTTGTTGGCGACGGATTGTCATTGCTTTTATTGCAGCTAACTGTTAAACAAATGGTAATAGCTAAAAGAAAGAAGAGGTGTTTTTTCATATTGTTTTGTTTATAAAAATTGTTCAAATTTATTCAATCACCGGTTCATTCTGATATTTTGAATTCCGAAAATGTAAAAAGATATTCCGGTTTCGTAAAATATTAATATCTTAGCTGTTTATAAGATTGTAAGATGCAGGGGAGTTATTGTATTTTTGTCACCGGATAGCAAAGATGTATGGAGGATTTAGTCTATTTACAGAATGTTATGTCATTGGGTATTTTTGCCCTTGGCTGCATTTTTCTTTTCCTTAGATCGCGAGGTAGCCGTTTCCGTAAGATATTGGCTTTTATAGTTTTACTTTGGTCTATGGATTATTTGGTTCGCTTATTGGACATCAATTTGAGGGGGGCACCGGTGCTGATAGACGATTTCTTTTCTCCTTTTGCTTTGATATTCGGCACATTGTTGGTTATTAGCATGATCCCTTTCGTGTATGAAATTGTTCGTCCCGGTTGGCTGACCTGGAGGAGAGGCTTGGCGCTTTTGCTGCCCTGGTTGAGTTTGTCCGTGTTTTATATGCTGATGCTATTTGTATTGCAAGAGCCGGTAGATAAATTGGAGAATTTTGATGAGCTTTGGTTGTATGTTCACCGCTTTAACGTATGGTTTCGTTTTATATTATTCCTGCAAATATTTTATTATCTATTTGTTCTGCACAGAGTAGCCTTGCGTTATCAGTCTTATTACGACGAATGGTGTTGCGAGAACTATTCGTCCATGGAAAAATTGGACATATCATGGTTAAAGTATCTGGCTTTTGGAATGCTGGGTATTACCATTGGCTTCGCTTTCATTCTTTTTGATATGGGCGTGTGGTCTTATGTTTTTCATCAAATAGCGGTGCAGTTTGTTTTTGCAGTATGCCTTTATAAGGGTTTATTCCATGAAAATCCTTATCCGGAAAAATTTTTTAAGAATACGCTTGACGAGGAAACAGCTTTGTTGAATAATAGCCATGATGAATATAAGAAGGCCGTGGTTGATTCGGGTTTTTCCGATAGTTTGCCTGCTTATAGGCTAACGGTAGAGGAGTGGTTGGCGAAAGCACAACCTTTCCTGCGACAGGATTTTAAGCTGACAGATGTGGCAGAAGTGTTGCCGTTGAACCGTTCCTATTTGTCACGCGTGTTCAATGAAGGCTTTGGCGCTTCATTTAGCCAGGTGGTGCAAAACTACAGGGTGGAGAAAGCAAAGGGCCTATTAGTGGAAGAACCCGGATACAGTATACAGGAAGTGTCTTACAAGAGCGGATTTGCTTCCGGTTCTTCTTTTCATGCTATTTTTTTAAAGAAAACCGGCATGACGCCGAAGGCATACAGAGAAACTAATCAGATAAAGCATCAATGAGCGAAACAAAATTATTATTAGATGTACATCAGCGGCCAAAGGCTATACCACAATGGTTTTTTTTGAGCTTTCAGCATGTGTTTGCCATGTTTGGGGCAACTATTTTGGTGCCTATACTGGTGAATGCTGCCGCCGGAGCAGAAGTGTTAAGTACACCTGTGGCCTTGATTACCTCGGGTGTGGGTACGCTCATTTATATTTTATGTACGAAAGGAAAATCACCGGTATATCTTGGTAGTTCGTTTGCATTTATTACACCGGTAGCTGCTGCTTATATGCAGGCGGGTATAGGTGGGGCCATGACAGGCATTATAGCGGTGGGCTTGGTCTATATCGTTTGTGCTTTTGTGATAAGAGT
>JAVBSQ010000014.1:0-7049 GCA_031556695.1 Bacteroidales bacterium
GAGCGCCATGATGCTGGGCGACGAAAGTTATGCCGGCGCACGCTCGTATTTCAAAATGAAAGATGCCATCAAAAATATTTTGGGCTTTGATTATTTCCTGCCTACGCACCAAGGCCGTGCCGCTGAGAACGTGCTGTTTTCGGTTTTAGTGAAAGAAGGTGATGTAATTCCCGGTAACTCACATTTTGATACTACTAAAGGACATATAGAGTTCCGTAAGGCTATTGCCCTTGACTGTACTATTGATGAAGCAGCCGATACTCAAAAAGAATTGCCTTTCAAAGGCAATATGAGTATTGACAAGCTGGAAAAGGCTATGGCTGAACATCATGAAAAAGTGCCGTTCATTTTGATTACCGTAACTAACAACACTGCCGGCGGACAACCCGTATCAATGGAATGTGTTAAAGGTGTGCGCAAGGTAGCTGATAAATACAAAAAACCGGTGGTGATTGACTCTGCCCGTTTTGCCGAGAATGCTTATTTCATCAAAACCCGTGAGAAAGGTTATGAAAATAAGACCATCAAGGAAATTGTAAAAGAAATGTATTCTTATGCTGACGGTATGACCATGAGCAGCAAGAAAGATGCTATTGTGAATATCGGTGGATTTGTGGCTATGCGCCATAAAGAATGGTTTGACCAAGCTTCGGTATTCAATATTATGTTTGAAGGATATCTTACTTATGGCGGTATGAGCGGTCGTGATATGAACGCTTTGGCTGTAGGTTTAGATGAAGGAACGGAGTTTGACTACCTCGAAACCCGTATTAAACAAGTAGCTTACCTTGGTGAACAGTTGGATAAATATGGGATTCCCTACCAACGTCCTGCCGGTGGCCACGCTATCTTTGTTGATGCTAAGAAAATATTGACCAATGTACCCCGTGAAGAGTTCCAAGCTCAAACTTTAGGTGTAGAGCTTTACCTGGAAGCAGGTATCCGTGGTGTGGAGATTGGCGCTATTTTGGCCGACCGTGATCCTGTTACCCGTGAAAACCGTTTTCCTGAATTGGAATTGTTGCGTTTGGCCATTCCTCGCCGTTGTTATACCAACAACCACATGGACGTTATTGCCGCTGCTTTGAAAAACGTATATGATCGTCGCGATAAAATTACCCGCGGTTATAAGATTGTGAAAGAAGCGCCCATTATGCGCCACTTCACCATTGGACTGGAACCCGCGAAATAAATAGGGGTGAAAGGTGAAGGGTGAAAAGGTGCACGGTGATTACCCTGTACCTTTTCACCCTTTTACCGTGTACCTTGTTCCTAGGGGACAATCACCTTCAGCGCCAGGGGAATCACCTTCACATCAATACCTTTGCCCATCATGGCTGATTCACCATCGAAGTGCACATAGTCGTCTTTCAGGCGAATGACTTTTATGTGCTTTCCCCGGAAGGTTTCTGTGGCCCAGTCATTGCGCAGTTGTTTAGTAAACAGCCGGGGTAAAATCCATGGCGCCGCAATTACAGACAGCCGGTTTAGTATCACTATATCTAAGAGGCCGTCACTGATTTCTGCCTGTGGGGCTATGTAGGCGTTGTTCCCCCACTGGGAGGCATTGGCAAAGGTGATGAGGAAGGCTTTGCGGTCAAACCGTTGTCCGTCAATTTCTATACGGTAATCGCGGGCTGTATATTGCAGCATTTCTGTGGTAGAGATTCTTACATAGTTATGAAAGCCGCGCTTACCTTCTTTATTGAAGAGGTTGCCAATGAGGGCATCAAAGCCAATGCCGGCGGTAACAAAAAAGATATTACCGTTAATTTCGGCAGCATCAATGGCCTGTGCTTTCCCATGTTGTATAATCTCTATAGCTTTGCGGAATTTGAGGGGTATTTGCAGGTGGCGCGCCAGCCCGTTGCCTGAGCCCATCGGAATAATTCCAAGAGCAGTGTCACTATGTAAAAGTCCTCGGGCAACTTCATTGATGGTGCCATCGCCACCAACGGCTACTACAATGTCAAACTTATGCTTAGCAAAGAGTTTAGCCTGACGGTAGCCATCGCCGGCGCAACGGGTGGTGTACAAGGCTAACTCATAATCGGCCGAGAGCCCGAAAACCTGTCCGATGTAGGCCCAAACCGCTTCTTTGTTTTTGGTTCCCGAAATCGGGTTCATTATGAAAGCTATTCTTTGCATAAGACAAAGGTAAGAATTTTTTTGGCATGGTTTTTGCTATACTCTAGTAATAAATATACCTTTGCCGTATAAAAAGCTATTATACAAATATAAACTAAAATATAAATTTATGAAAATCAAGGTTTTATCTTCGCTAGTTATTGCAGGGGCACTATCGGTGTCGGCCTGTCAATACGTTCCCGATAGCGCTTCTATCGTGGAAGAGCAGCTGGTAGCTGTGACACAGTATGATGTTAATGTGGATTATGCCCAGTACGCTACCTTCTCAGCTTCTGATTATGTGGCGGTAATTACCGGTTATAATTCCCAAACAGGTGCAACCACGTTTACTAAAAATACAGGTGCTAACGCTCAGGCTGTAATTAATGCTACCATTCAGAATATGACCGACCGTGGTTATACTTATAATGGTTTAACAACGGGTGGCGATATGAATATTCAGTTCACTGCATTTGAAGTTACGAATGTAAATGTTTACTACCCCGGATGGTGGTGGTATGATTATCCTTATTATCCTTACTATCCTTATCCTTATGCTCCTGTAGTGTCAACTTACTCTACCGGTTCGCTGGTGATTGACATTGTTGACAAGTTGAATCCTATCATCAATCCTAATAAACCTAACCAGTATCCTATTGTATGGACAGGTTTGGTGCGTGGTTTGTTAGACGGTTCACATACAACAGGACAAGTTACGACTACTATCAATGAATGTTTTGCCCAAACACCCGACTTTGGAAAATAGTCATAATATTTAATTTTAAAAAGATACAATTATGAAAAAGATATTATATATACTATTATTTTCGCTGGTTTCACTGGGTGCTAGTGCGCAGAGTGTGAAACAATACTACTCACTTTCCTGGGCCTTTGCCTTTCCTGTAGGTGATATGCATAACTTCGTTTCCCGTCCCGGTTTGGTGGGTGGATCTTTCGACGGACAGATATATTTCAATGAAAATATAGCTTTCGGCTTTAACTTTATGTGGAATAACTATCAGCAAACGCGCGACCGTGCAAGCACCGAGGTTAAACCCGGCTTGGCTATTACGGCTAACAGCTATCGTTATGCTCATAATATTCCTGTGAAGGTGGGTGCTTATTATAATTTCCTTCCCGATTTTAGTATTCAGCCGTATGCCGGTTTGGGATTAGGGGTGAATTATATGACTAACCATATAGTGGTGCAGGACATTGATGTGTATGAAGAAAGCTGGGGCTTCCTGTTATCACCTGAGGTAGGTGCTTATTTCCTCTTGGGCGAAGATCAAAATTGGGGTTTCAAGCTGGGTTGTGCCTATAATTTCACTACCAATAGCTTTAGCTTCTTTAATAAAGATTATAACCTGGCACAAAACTTAATGCTCACTGCCGGTGTTACTTTTGCTATAAAATAGCCCGGATCTCCTGCTTCAACACTTTGATAGCCGTGTGGGTAGGAGAGGGGTTGAGGTTGGAAGAAAGTTCAATGATTTTTCGCGACAGCGCTGTGGCCGGTTCTTCCGGTTGCAGCGCTGTCGCTGCTTGAATAACCAGTGAGGTAACACTATTACGAGCAGCCATTATCTGGCTCCAAGCCTCATTACTAACATATAGCTGTTGTGAATAGTTGTATTCTGTTTCGGAGCGTATGGTGCTGAGTAAGAGTAACTGCAGGTCAGACACCGTGGCGGCCTGTGCAACGTAGCGCATAACGAGCTCTTGTGGGTTGAGCCGCTCCATGAGAAGCACTAATCGCTCGTAAGCTTGTAAGCGTAAGGTTATAACATCACTATTGCGAGGTGTTTCCTTGGCTGTTTTCTTCTTGTTTTTGGGGCGGTTAAAATTGAAATATCCTGCTAATAGTAAAAAAATGATGGCTAAAATGAGCAAAAGGGTATTAAGATCTATATGCATATCGTTTTATTTTTGACAAAAATAAGATTTTTTTATAAATTTGTAGGTTATTTTTGTTATCAAAGTGATATGAAAAAGTATTTTCGCAGGCTAACAACCTGGCATATATTCTTCATCTTGGCTGTTTTAATCCTTGTGACTTGGCAAGGATTCCGGTATTATGCTGCCTATTACCGTCCTAATGTGAAGGTGGAAGGAACTGCTGCATATCTCTATATTCCCACGGGAGCAAGCATGGAACAAGTGATGGATAGCCTTAGGAAGTTAAAGGTGCTGGAACATGAAAGTCGCTTTATCCTGTTAGCGGAGCACAAAAAATACGAAGAACATGTGCATGGTGGCCGTTATAAATTGACAGATGGAATGACGAATTCGGAATTGTTGTCCAAGTTGTCCCGTGGCTTGCAGGAACCCGTGCGCTTGACCATATCCGGCAATATTCGCACAAACGAACGTTTGGCATCTCTCCTCTCTCGTTATGTGGAGGCTGATTCCGTGAGTGTATTGTCGGCTTTGAATGATACGGCTATAAGCAGCAGCTATGGCTTTACGCCCGCTACCATTATGGGTATGTTTATCCCGAACACCTACGAGGTTTACTGGACAAGCACTCCTTCCGCTTTGATGCAGCGCATGAAAAAGGAATATGAACTATTTTGGAATACCTCCCGTAAGGAAAAGGCTGCAGCTATGAATATGACACCGTTACAGGTGAGTTCCCTGGCAGCTATTGTATACGAAGAAAGTTTAAAAAACGACGAGATGCCGCGCATTGCTGGTGTGTATGTGAACCGTTTGAAGAAAAGAATACCTTTGCAGGCAGACCCTACATTGAAGTATGCTGTGGGTGATTTTACCCTTCGCCGAGTGTTGGATAAGCATAAAACGGTAGAGTCCCCCTATAATACTTACAAATATGCAGGCCTCCCGCCGGGCCCTATCTGTGTGCCTCCACCGGTAGCGCTTGATGCGGTGTTGAATTTCGAGCGGCATGATTTCCTGTATTTTTGCGCCCGCCCGGATTTCAGCGGCTATCACAATTTTGCAAAAACGTTGAGTCGGCATAACCAATATGCCCGCGAGTATCAGCAAACATTGAATAAAAATAGAATTTATAAATAATATAAACGCTTACATATGAAAATATCATATAACTGGCTTAAAGAATATATCAACGCCAATGAAACACCGGAACGGATAGCGGAAGTGCTTACCGATATAGGTTTGGAAGTAGAAGGCATGGAGCGCACAGGTGGTGTTCCCGGCAACCTGGAAGGCGTAGTGGTGGGCCATGTGCTGGAATGTATACAGCACCCCGATGCAGACCGTTTGCGTGTGACAAAAGTGGATATAGGCGCCGGTGAGCCGGTGCAGATAGTGTGTGGCGCACCCAATGTGGCAGCAGGACAGAAGGTGGCGGTGGCTACTTTGGGCACAACACTGCATTTTAGTAATGGCGAAGCAGTGAAGATGAAGCGCCAAAAACTTCGTGGTGTGGAGTCTATGGGTATGATTTGTGCGGAAGATGAGTTGGGATTGGGTAGCTCCCATGATGGTATAATGGTGCTGGACGCTGCCGTGCAAGTGGGTACACCCCTACGTGAGGTGGTGAAAATGGACACAGGAGATATTGTTTTGGAGATAGGCTTAACCCCTAACCGTATAGATGCAGCCTCACACTTTGGTGTGGCCCGTGACCTGGCAGCAGCTTTGAATGTGCCTACTATATTGCCCTCCGTTGAGGCCTTCAAAGAAGGTGTAGGACAGGGCGTGGGCGTGACGGTGGAGAATACCACCGCTTGTCCCCGCTATTCCGGTATTACTATAAAAGGAGTGAAGGTACAATCTTCACCCGAATGGTTGCAGAAACGCTTGCAGGCAATAGGCTTGCGTCCGATTAATAATATTGTTGATGTCACCAATTTTGTGTTGCATGAGATTGGACAGCCTCTCCACGCCTTTGATGTGGCGAAGGTAGATGGTGAAAAAATAGTGGTGCGCACCTGCGATGAAGGTACGTCTTTCATTACCCTTGATGGGGTTGAACGCAAACTAAATGCCGCAGACTTGATGATTTGCAGTGCTACCCGCCCCATGTGTATAGCCGGTGTGTTTGGCGGATTAGATGCGGGAGTAACAGATGCTACTACCGATGTGTTTTTGGAAAGTGCTTATTTTAATCCCGTGTGGGTGCGCAAAACGGCACGTCGTCACGGTTTAAATACAGATGCTTCGTTCCGTTATGAGCGTGGCGCTGACCCTGCTATCACACTTTATGCCTTGAAACGTGCGGCATTGTTGATTCAGGAATTGGCGGGCGGTACTATTACGGGAACAGTGCAGGACGTATATACGCAGCCTGTAGCGCCTGTTGTAGTTGATTTGAAATATGAAAATATTACGCGATTAATTGGCAAAGAAATTCCGGAGCAGCAATTGCAAACAATATTGAAGTCTTTAGACTTTCAAATTACAGCTACTACAGCCGGAGGGTTGACTGTAACAGTGCCTACTTACCGCGTAGATGTTACGCGTGAGTGTGATGTGGTGGAAGAGGTATTGCGTATTTATGGTTATAACAATGTGGAGATACCGGAACATGTGTCGGCCTCCATGAATGCCCGCCGCCAGCCGGATAAAGAGAGGTTGCAGAATGTTATTGCAGATTATCTGACGGATAATGGTTTTTATGAGATGATGAACAACTCGTTAACCAAGAGTGATTATTATCTGCAAACTCCTTCGTTTCCTATGGACAATGCGGTGAAAATATTAAATCCGTTGAGTAGCGATTTGAACGCTATGCGCCGCACTTTGCTCTTTGGTGGCCTGGAGGTAGTGAGTCATAATATCAATCGCCAGTACAGCGATTTGAAGTTGTATGAGTTCGGTAATGTGTATTTTTATTCGCCGGAGAAAGCAGAGAAGGGCTTAACGGCTTATTCGGAGTCGCCACGGCTGGCTTTGTTTGTTACAGGTGCAGCGGTGCAGTCATCGTGGAATAC
>JAVBSQ010000132.1:0-3288 GCA_031556695.1 Bacteroidales bacterium
AAGCGATATTTCCATCAAAGAACTGGCCTACGACCTGAACTATAACGATCCTGAATATTTTTCACGTTTATTCAAACAACACACAGGGAAAAGCATTGCCGAATACCGAGTTCATATCCAGGAATAGGCGTAGTCGTAGTCTTAACCTAACATTTAACAATAAAAGCATACTACATGAAAATTATCATACTAAAAGGTGAAAGCAACTCCGGCAAAACCATAACATTAAATATTGTTTGTCAGATGTTGTTAAGTGAGAAGAACTATATATCTCAAGGTAAACGAGACAGTGATATAAATCAAAACGAGCCGTACGATTTTCGAGAAATTTTTCAATCTAATGAAAAAAGAGTTGTACTGTATAGTATGGGAGACCTTGAAGAAGAATTACTTGATGAGATAGAAGAGCAAAGCAATCAAAAAACAGATATTTTTATATGCGCCTGTAACGACGATATATACAATTCTATTATAGAGAAAACTAAAACAAATGCCACATTTGATTATACAATTATACAAAAAAGAAAAGCGCACCCTTCTACCTTGTCTTGGCAAACAAATATACTAGATGCTATAAAAGTATCGCAAGAAATAAATCGAAGCACTATGAATATCATAATGCTGACAGGAGATAAAAATTGCGGTAAAACAACAACCATAAGTATAGCTTATAATAAACTGCTGAGTTTAGGAGGCTTTCTTATAGGAAAACATATACAAGCAGGAGATCCCCAAAACCCTTTACTTAATGATCCTGGAAATGATTTTCATGCATTGGTTTCATATAAGGATAAAAGAATTTTTTTTCATAGCTGTGGAGATGAATCTAAATGGATTGAAAATGGATATTCCTTGGCACAGGATGCTTATGCAGACATATTAATAACAGCTTGTAATAACTCTTGTTATGACAATATAATGTCCAAGATTAAATCACCTCTAATTGTGAAGAAGATGATAGAAACCGAAGAAAAACACCGTTGGGAAGCTAATATCAAAGATGTTGATGAAATCATTAGTTTTATTAATTAACTGAAATTAAAAGCTATAAATATTATGGACATCAAATTAAGGCTTGAAGAAGAAAAAGACTACCGGCGGGTAGAAGAAGTTACCCGCGAAGCCTTCTGGAATGTTTATGCACCCGGCTGTTTCGAACATTTCCTTATTCATAACTTAAGAAAAACAAAAGAATTTATCAAAGCCCTCGACTTCGTAGCCACCCATGGCGATAAAATTGTAGGAAATATTGTGTACGTTGAATCCAAAATAATAGCCAATAATGGTAAGGAAGATAAAGTAATAGGCTTTGGCCCCGTGAGCGTGCTGCCCGAATATCAGGGAAAAGGAATCGGCGCCCGGCTGATTAACCATACCGCACAATTAGCCACAGCAATGGGCTATAAGGCCATCCTCATCTATGGCGATCCTGAATATTACAAACGAGTAGGATTTACAGCATCAAAAAACTATAATATCACCAACAAAGACAAAAAATATCCGGCAGCCTTATTGGTGCGGGAATTATACCCCAATGCCCTGAACGGCATTGAAGGGATATATGACGAAGGGGCCATTTATGGTGTAGACCCCGAAGCCTTTGCCGCATTTGAGCAAGGATTTCCTGACAAAGAAAAGAAACACACCAAATCACAGGACAGGCTTTTGGAGATAGCGGATAAGTTTTTGTAGTCCAAGTATACCCCGGGTTCAACCCCATTCAACACCTCTCCCGTTTCAGTATTTGTCAAGGCCTTAATTTGAATTGTACGGCTTAGTCCCGGCTAAACCGAAATTATATACTTCAATTGTTTAAAACGCTTAGGCTGAAAAATAGTCAACAAGTATTCTTCCCTTGATAGTTGATCAATAGTGGTTTGCTTTTTGATGGCATAAGTAGAAAGTCCGTATTGCGAGAGGAAATCCTTATTACCACTTATGTGAAGCAAAAGGCGTTTCCGTTCTTTTTTATCCATCTGGTTCTCCCAAAACACATTGTTCGGGCGTACGGAAAAATTATGGTAATAGTCGTTACGCAAAGCCGGAAAGAGGTCGATATCTTTTGACAACAAGAATTTATGCAGTGTATCGTAGGTTACTTCCAGTGAAATATTCTCAAACAATTTGGTATCCATAAAATCAGCCAACTCAAGGAAAAACTCAAAATAGCGGCCGGGATAATAGTTATCAAAAACAATATTTAAGGATTGGAAAAACCGTCCCGTATTCCAATATTTATCAATAAGATGTTCTACCCTGCGGATTTTATCCATATCATCCACCGAAAGGTCCCGGTGCGCTGTAATTTCATAAGGCGCCTTTTCATTATAGCGATAGCCATATTTTGAAGCCTCCTTACGGAGTTGAGTTCCTCGCAACATTTTCAGAAAGCCCAGCTGGAACTCCTTGGCACGGAAAGCAAAAACATCATTAACCGACTGTATAAAACGGGAATACGTTTCAAGTGGTAATCCGGCAATCAGATCCAGGTGCAGGTCTATTTTTTCGCCTTGCATCAGTCTGTGTATGTTATGCGTGATTAAAGCGAAATCCTGCCTGCGGTTTACCGCCTCATTAGCTGGAGTATAAGTAGACTGTATACCTATTTCGAAACGAAAAAAGTGCTGTGGCAAACGATTATTTAGGTGACCTATCAATTCATCAGTCAACAGGTCGGCATAAATTTCGAATTGACAACTGAGGTTATCTCGATAATTATCAATTAAAAAGTCGAATACATAACGGTTCTTCGTTCCGCTTAGATTAAAGGTGCGGTCGAGGAATTTGAGTTGTTTAGCGCCATTCTCTATCAAATAGAGAAGATTCTCCTTCACGTAATCTTCCGGAAAATAACGGATTCCTTTCTCTAACGATGAAAGACAATAAGAGCAGCGGTAAGGACAGCCGCGCGAAGTTTCAAAATAAAGCACGCGGTTGGAGCGGCTTTCCGCATCTTCGGGCAATTGATAAGGCGAAGGCAATGCGGCCAATTGTTGCAAGTCTGCACGAACTACTTCACGGCTTATAACATCACGAGATGACACGCCGGGAATGGCTGTTGTGTCATTACTCTCCAAAGCTTCCAGAAGTTGTCCCAACACAAACTCTCCCTCCCCACTTATGATGTAGTCGACCGGCCAGTGATTCAAAAAATATTCCGGTTCATAAGTTACTTCGGGCCCTCCGAGTATCAATATCAGTCCCGGCTTCATTTGTCGCAGGCGAGCTACCAAGGCTGCCGTTTTCTCCACATTCCAAATATACACCCCTAATCCAATGCAATCAGCC
>JAVBSQ010000096.1:0-10965 GCA_031556695.1 Bacteroidales bacterium
CCGCCGGAATGTATATCCATACACTTGTCCAGCCTTTAAAACATATTTCCATAAACATGCCTCCGATTTGGTCATACGCTTTCGTAGACGGTTAGCAAAGGGTTGTAGTTTCTTATTGTAGTCGTGGTTGGATTTCATGGCGTTATTTAGCTTATGGCAAAGGTAAGAATTATTTGATGTGTTTGGCAAATTCCACCCCCGTCCTACGGACACCCCCGCCAGCGGGGGACAGCCGCGTTGAACCATTATCCTGTCCCTCGTCCCTCGTCCCTTGTTCCTCGTCCCTCGTCACCCTTTACTGTAGCGGCGTAAAGCTATATCCCTTATCTACTTTTTTAATCATTCCCATGCCCGGGAATTGAATATGCATACCTGCTATGGGAATATTGTTTTTAGATACATAGTCCAACACCGCGGCGCGTGTGGCAATGGCTAACTCCGGATTCACATCATACGTGAGCGCTACCTGTGGGTAAGGCATCTGTATAGCCAGCGCGTGGGTCAGGTCGCCCCAGAACAGAAACTGCTCACTGCCGGAATGCAGCATATACATGGTATGCCCGGGCGTATGTCCCGGCGCAAAGATACCTGTAAAGCCGGGTATCACCTCTTTCGCTTCACCGTTCAATTGTCCGGGCTCAAAAAAATGAACATGATCTTTGTATGCTTCTAACACCTTGCGGGCATTATCGCCTGCCTGCGAAATGACCTTACTCCAATATTCCACCTCAGGCTGGGCGATATAAATTTCTGCGTTCGGAAAGCTCACCTTGCCGTCACGCAATAAACCACCAATGTGGTCATAGTGCATGTGGGTGATAAGTATGGCGTTCACCGCCTCCGGCTGCACACCCAGGGAGACCATATTGTCAAATATTTTAGCCCCCAAGCCCGCATCTACCAGCACCACCTTGTCAGGCGTGCGCACCATGTAGGCACTCATGGAGTTAGGAATGGTACCCTCGGGAGCGCATTCCGCCAACATCTCCGGCGTAGCCCCAATCAACAAGTCTGTTTTTATTTTTTGTTGTACCTCCGACAATAAACTCACTTCACACTCGCCCACCTGGTGGGTAAAAGTGTTTTGCGTAACCGCTTCTATTTTCTTTTCCATAAGCATTGTCCCTGAATAATTTATGGGGTCTGATTGTCCCGGGATGATATTAATGTAAGTCGCTCCATTGATGTATATCTCTATCCGAATGCTATACCCGTCTTTACGGTTTCTCGCATTAAAAGTAATAGTGTATACTTCTTTTTTCTCATTATATTGAACCTTGTAGTCCTTTACCGGCACTGCAAATTTTATGCCGCCATCGCTGTCGCCATACCCTGACTGGTGCGACACGCCGAAGTAGGGGAGGTAGGAAAAAACAGAGTCGCCACGCACGGCAAGCTCGTAAGAAGGGGAGAGGTTCACCATTCGCCCCCTAAAAGGCATGGCTTTGTCCACCTCAATTTTGAAATTATTGTTTTCTATCGCTTGTTTCACTTCTTGCGCCTGCACAGGGAGTGACAATAACGCGAAAGCGGCTACGATGAAAAAAAATCTTGTTTTCATAATGTAATGAATTTAAGAATGATAACTTTGTAAAGAACAAAGATAGCCATAATATGCGTAATTCTGCGAGTTCTGCGGGAAATTCTTATCTTTGCAATAATATGTTTTAATCTGAAGCGTTATGACAAGTGCTATCCTATCAGGATTGTTTGCCGGTTCGGCTATTTTAATCGGGGCCCTGCTCGGACTTTACCTAAAACTGAGCAACAAGCTCACTGCCGTGGTGATGGCCTTTGGTGCGGGGGTGCTGGTATCTGCACTTTCCATAGACCTGATGAACGAAGCCTTTGATCAAAGCCATGCCCCTATTGTCATTGCTTTGAGCTTTTTGTCCGGAGCCTTGGTCTTTGTGGGTGGCGACTACCTGATTGATACCCACGGCGGAAAATTCCGCAAAAGCTCGCATGGCTATGCTGAACAACAAAAAAAAGGTAATGAAAGCGATAATTCAGGCACGGCCATTTTGCTTGGTACCTTACTCGACGGTATTCCCGAATCATTTGTTGTAGGCGCTTCCATTGCCGCAGGCGGCAGTACCGGCATAGTGTTTATGATAGCCGTATTTATAAGCAACTTGCCCGAAGGAATGTCCGGCACCATGGGCATGAAGATGTCCGGCATGTCCACCCGCAATATTCTTTTCTTGTGGATAACCACCATGGTGGTAACAGTTTTCTCGGCCATGGGCGGTTATTTCTTCTTAGGTGATGCTCCGGCACATATTCATGCTGCTGTCATGGCTTTTGCGTCCGGTGCTATCCTGGCTATGCTGTGCGACACCATGATTCCCGAAGCCTTTAAATTCGGCGGGCGCTTTGTGGCCTTAATCACCGTACTGGGTTTTCTCCTGGCCTTTCTCTTAAGTAAATTAATGTAAACTTTTATGCATATGAAAAAAGTACTTTTATCGCTGACTGCCCTTCTCTTTGCAGGCTCACTATGTGCTCAGGAACTGGCTTCGCCCGATGGTAACCTGAAAATGACGTTCAACCTGAAAGAAGGCGTACCTGTTTATCAGTTGACCTACAAAAGTAAGGAGGTAATCAGGGAAAGTAAGCTTGGCTTGGAATTGAAAGGTGACAAAGGAGCTGTGGGATTTGGTGATGATATGGACGTGAATGCTAATGTACCCGAGCATATCCGTGCTACCCAACAATCCGGCAACGGAGATGTAAAAAAAGACCCTAAGGTGTCTTTGTATGACAACTTTGTTCGTGAAGACGTGCAAACGGCTTCTTTTGATGAAAGCTGGACACCGGTATGGGGCGAAGTGTCTACCATTCGTAATAATTATAACGAAATGCTGGTAACGCTCAACCAGCCTGCCACCGCCCGCAAGCTGCAGATACGTTTTCGTTTGTTCAACGATGGCTTGGGCTTTCGCTATGAATTTCCCGAGCAAAGTAAGCTGATTTATTTCACCATTAAAGAAGAAAAAACACAGTTTGCCATGCCCGGCGATATCACTGCTTATTGGATTCCCGGCGACTATGATACCCAAGAGTATGATTTTACGACCTCTAAACTCTCGGAAATTCGCAGCCTGTTTCAAGCTGCTGTAACATCTAACGCTTCGCAAAAGCAATTCTCGGAAACAGGCGTGCAAACCCCGCTGATGCTCAAAACCAATGAAGGCTTATACGTAAATATTCATGAAGCTGCTTTGGTAAATTACTCTTGCATGTCTTTGAATTTGGACGATAAAGCGATGGTTTTTGAATCATGGCTAACTCCCGACGTGTTAGGTGATAAGGGCTATTTGCAAGCCCCCTGCACCTCGCCCTGGCGTACCGTGGTAGTGAGTGATGATGCCCGTGAAATTTTAGCATCTAAACTGATTTTGAACTTGAATGAACCTTGCAAACTGGCCGACGTATCATGGATTCAACCCGTGAAATACATAGGTGTATGGTGGGAAATGATTACCGGAAAGAGCGACTGGGCTTATGCCTCCGTACCTGCCGTGCAACTCGGGAAAACGGATTTTTCCAAGCTCACGCCTAATGGCCGCCACGCCGCCAATAATGAAAACGTGAAAAAATATATTGACTATGCAGCTAAGCATGGCTTTGCGCAAGTATTGGTAGAAGGTTGGAACATCGGCTGGGAAGACTGGTTCGGACAATCAAAAGAATATGTATTCGACTTTATTACCCCCTACCCGGATTTTAATGTGGCGATGTTGCGCGACTATGCTAAGCGCAAAGGTGTTCGCCTGCTCATGCACCATGAAACTTCCTCGTCTACACGTAACTACGAACGCTATATCGACACGGCTTACCGCTTTATGGTAGAGAATAACTACAATGCCGTAAAAACCGGTTATGTAGGCAATATCCTTCCGCGTGGTGAACACCACTACGGACAATGGATAGTAAACCATTACCTGCACACAGTGAAAAAGGCTGCCGATTATCATATTATGATCAATATGCATGAAGCCGTGCGTCCCACCGGACTGCACCGCACTTATCCCAATCTTTTGGCGCAGGAGTCCGCACGCGGCACCGAATTTCAGGCATTTGGCGGAAGCAAGCCTAACCACACCTCCCTGCTACCCTTCACCCGCCTTATGGGCGGCCCTATGGACTATACGCCCGGTATCTTTGAAATGGATATCAGCAAGCTGAATCCCAATAATAACTCGCACAGCAACACCACGCTTTGTAACCAGTTAGGCTTATACCTTACCATGTACAGCCCCTTGCAAATGGCGGCGGACCTGCCCGAAAATTACGACCGATTCCCCGATGCTTTTCAATTCATTAAAGATGTGGCGGTGGACTGGGACGATAGTAAATACCTGGAAGCCGAACCCGGCGACTATATCACCGTAGCCCGTAAAGCCAAAGGCACCAACAACTGGTTTGTAGGTAATGTGTGTGGTGAAAAAGGGTTTAACTCCAACATCTCTTTTGATTTCCTTGATGCGGGTAAAACTTACATCGCTACTGTTTACAGCGACAAGAAAGACGCCCACTACAAAACCAATCCCCAATCTTACGAGATTCGTAAGTTTGTGGTGACCAACAAGTCAAAGCTGAAACAACAGTCAGCCCCGGGCGGCGGGTACGCTATCAGCATTATAGAAGCATCTAAAGCTGAAACCAAGGGTTTAAAGAAATTGTAATGTATGGACATCAACACACCTAAACCAGGCCAACAACTTTTCCGCGGAAAGCCCATGGTGCGCATGCACGTAATGATTAAAGCTACCGGGCCTATATGTAATTTGGACTGTAAGTACTGCTACTATCTAAGTAAAGAAAACCTGTTGACTACCGATAGCCGTTGGCGTATCTCTGATGAAACACTGGAGAACTTCATCAAACAATATATTGAGCAACAGAATGCCCATGAAATAATTTTCTCCTGGCAGGGTGGGGAACCATCGCTCTTGGGCTTGCCTTTCTTTGAAAAAGTGGTAGCCCTGCAAAAGAAATATACTCCTCCACACGTGCGCTGCGAAAACGACCTGCAAACCAACGGTACCCTGCTCACCGATGAGTGGTGCGAGTTTTTGAAAAAGAATAACTTTTTAGTTGGCTTGAGTATTGATGGGCCTGAACACCTGCATGATGCCTACCGCACCTACAAAGACGGCCGCGGCTCATTTGACAGGGTAATGGAATCGGCACGGCTACTGAATAAGCATGGCGTGCGTTTTGCCACGCTTACGGTAGTAAACAACCTCAATTCAAACTACCCCTTGGAGGTTTATCGTTTCTTACGCGATGAGGTTAAGAGCAAGCAAATGCAATTTATTCCCATTGCCGAACCTGCAAATTTTACTAATGTAGCCCCACAGCATTGGAAAGGAGACGAGGTAGCTGCACCTTGGTGTGTGGAACCCGAAGCCTACGGCGACTTCCTGATCAGCGTTTTTGATGAGTGGTATAAGCATGATTTCGGACAAATATATATACCTTTCTTTGATAGCGCGGTGGAGCAATGGATGGGACGCCCGTCGCCCCTGTGCATTTTCTCTCCCATTTGCGGTAAAGGCCTGGCCATGGAACATAATGGTGATTTATATGCCTGCGACCATTATGTATATCCCGAATATAAAATAGGAAATATAAATAAAGGAAAGCTCTATGATATGGCCCTCTCTCAGCATCAAGAACGCTTTGGTTATGCCAAGGATTTTACGCTTCCGGTAAAATGCCGTGAGTGTAAATACCTCTTTGCCTGCTCCGGCGAATGCCCTAAAAATCGTTTTGTGAAAACAAAACAAGGTGAACTCGGACTGAACTACCTTTGCCCCGGCTTATATAAATATTTCTCTCACATCGACCCTTACATTCGTAAAATAGTGGAACACCTCGGCTATACCCTTGATCCGCACCTGCCACCGCTTTAGGCTATAAATTACGAATTACGAATTACGAATTACGGAGTTCAAGATTTAAAAAATATTGCAGCCCTCATTTTCAACTTTCAATTTTCAATTAATGAAAATACATATACAAAACACAAATGCTGACCAACTAACGCTTTCCATCACCGCTCCATGGGAAATGCTGAGTGTTGATTATGATAAGCTGCTCAAGCACTATGCTACCTTCCCGATCAAAGGCTTTCGGAAGGCACCGCTGAAAGTGGTGGAAACAACTTTTAAGAAACAGTTGGAGACCGATTTGGCTAATAATTGTACTTCTCGTTTATGTCGCATAGCCCTGCAAAAAGAACAAATTACCGCAGGTTCCCCTATAAGTATTACCGCATGGGAGATGAATGCCGGTACTGACTTCTCTTTCACTGCCACATTTTTGAAAATGCCCGAATTTGACTTGCCGGATTATTTTGATTTGCAATTGACAGCAATGGAAGCTGAAGATAAGTCCACGGAAATCTCTCAAAAATTATTGGAAAGAACCACCATCAATTTGCCTGAGGCTTTTATTGATGAAGAAATGAAGTATTCCGAAGAGGAACTTCCTGCGGCTAATGGCCGCAAGGCTGCTGCCGAAAGGGTAAAATTGCTGCTTATATTGAAAAAGATAGCGGTGCAAGATGTCATAGAAGTGAGTGATGAATTGTTGGAAGAGCGCATAGCCGATATAGCTGCCGAAAATGAAACAGGCATTGAGGAGGTAAAAGCATTTTTATCTTCCAATGGCGGGCTTTCACGCTTGAATGATTATTTATTAGCAGAACAGGTTTTATTGTATATATCTGAAAATCAAAAATAAACAATTTTTCGCCTGGTTTTGGCACGGAATTTGTTGATGAAATAGACGATAATATAAAATTTATTTCAATCAACATACTATGAAACTCAATTTCAATTTAGGAAAAACTGGTAAGGTCGCCGCCATCGGTGCCGTCCTTGCTACGGGTGCTTTAGTGCCCCAGGAAGTTGATGCGCAGGCTAAGTCTTCGCAAAAAACTAAACAGCCAAATATTCTTGTGATTTTTGGTGATGACATTGGACAAACGAATATCAGTGCTTATTCCCGAGGCCTGATGGGTTTTAATACCCCTAATATAGACCGTATAGGACAGGAAGGTGGTGTGTTTGTGCAGTACTACGGACAACAATCGTGTACGGCCGGCCGTGCAGCTTTTATTACCGGACAGTCGCCCTTCCGCACCGGCTTGACTAAAGTGGGTATGCCCGGCGCGCCCGTTGGCTTGCAGGCTGAAGACCCAACAATTGCTGAGTTTTTGAAACCCTTGGGTTATGCTACTGCTCAGTTTGGTAAAAACCACTTGGGTGACCAGGATAAATTCCTCCCGACAGCTCATGGGTTTGATGAATTTTTTGGTAACCTTTATCACCTGAATGCTGAAGAAGAACCCGAAAATCCGGATTATCCGAAGGACCCTGCCTTTAAGAAAAACTTTGGACCCCGCGGTGTATTACGCTCTACCGCCGATGGTAAGGTAGAAGATACCGGTCCGCTGACAAAAAAACGTATGGAAACAGTGGATGAAGAATTTTTAGCCGCTACTAAAGATTTTATCACCCGTCAGGTTAAAGCAGGGAAACCTTTCTTTACATGGTTTAACTCTACCCGTATGCACGTTTATACCCACCTGAAGCCTGCTTCCGCCGGTAAAACAGGCCTGGGCACACAAGCCGACGGTATGGTTGAGCATGACGCTATGGTGGGAGAACTGCTGAAATTATTGGACGACCTGAAAATAGCCGATAATACCATTGTTATTTATAGTACCGATAATGGCGCTATGAAAAACCAGTGGCCCGACGGTGGCGCTTCACCTTTCCGTTCGGAAAAAGATACCAACTGGGAAGGAGCTTACCGAGTACCGGCCTTAATCCGCTGGCCCGGTGTAGTAAAACCCGGTAGTAATTTCACAGGTTTATTCTCTGCTGAAGACTGGCTTCCTACCTTGGTAGCTGCTGCAGGAGGAGACCAAAACCTGGTAGCGAATGCACAAAAAGGAGTAACGGCCGGTTCAAAGACTTTTAAAGTACATTTGGATGGCTACAACCAAATACCTTACCTGAAAGGCGAATCTGATACTAAACGTCTTGATTTTGTTTATTTTGATGATGATGGACATTTGGTAGCTTACCGTGATAAACAATTCAAGTTTGTTTTCTCAGCTCAATATGCTACGGGCATGAACGTTTGGCGTCAACCCATGGTTAATCTTAGGGCCCCGCTGATTATAGACCTTTTGTCCGATCCCTATGAATATGCACCCGACGGTTCTGCTAATTATGAAGACTGGATGTTGCATCGTGCATTCCTTGTACTTCCGGCTGTTCAAAAAGTAGCTGAATACCTGTCCACCTACAAAGAATTTCCTCCGCGTCAACGGCCTGCTTCCTTCTCTATAGATCAAATTTTGGAGAAGATGGAAGCATCAATGAATCAGCATTAGTATTATACTTCTATGCAATAAATAAATGCAACCGCTTCTCTTAAAAATTATTTTTATGGGGCGGTTGTATTTTTAAAAGAAAGAAATGCCATGACAATCCATGAACAACTACAAACCCTTAAAAAACAAGTAGGGGAAAGTATTATCGGACAAGACAACGTAGTCTCTAAAATTATTATAGCCCTCTTGACCGACGGAAATGTTTTGCTTGAAGGTTTACCCGGATTGGCTAAAACCCGTGCGGTGAAAAGCCTGGCAGCTAATTTAGATTGCAAGTTGAGCCGTATTCAGTTCACGCCGGACCTTCTGCCTTCCGATATTACCGGAACGGAGATTTATCAACCTCAATTAGAGGAGAAATTTGTTTTTACCCCCGGGCCTATATTCAGTAACCTGGTGCTGGCTGATGAAATTAACCGTGCACCCGCTAAAGTACAGAGTGCCTTGTTGGAAGCTATGGAGGAGCGTCAGGTATCAGTGGCCGGAAAAACGTATAAGATGGACCCTTTGTTCATGGTGCTGGCTACTCAAAACCCCGTGGAGCAGGAGGGAACTTACCCTTTGCCTGAAGCCCAACTCGACCGTTTTGTGATGAAAATAGAAATTACTTATCCCAATGTAGCCGAGGAAGCTAAAATTGTGAGTTTGGTGCGTGAAGAAAATAAGGGCAATAAGATACAACAGGTACCCTTGGATAAACAAATTATTTTTGATGCACGCAAAGAAATTAATGCTATAAAAGTGAGTGATGCCGCTGAGAAATATATGGTTGATTTAGTTTCTGCCACCCGTTATCCCGATAAATTCAATAAAGACCTCGCCCGCTGGATCAGTTATGGCGCCAGTCCCCGCGGTACCATTGCCATTGATAAATGCGCCCGTGCTGTAGCGTGGCTTGCCGGCCGCGATTACATTACCCCCGATGATATAAAATATATTATTCATGACGTGTTGCGCCATCGTCTCATCTTATCTTACGAGGCCAACGCTGACCGCGTTAATGCCAATACCGTTATTGACACCATACTCCAAAATGTAGTAGTTGTATAAATTGTCACCCGTCACCCGTCACTAATGTTTTACCCCCTCGAAATAGCAACCTCTTTGTCCGACCTCATGCGCTTTGAGTATTTAGTGTCGGAGGCGCGGCTATTACCCAACCGGCCGGTATATTCCATGCTGGTGGGCCATCATCTCTCCAAGATGCGTGGACGGGGGCTGGACTTTGAGGAAGCCCGTCATTATGTTGCCGGTGATGATGTACGCAATATTGACTGGAGGGTAACAGCACGCACAGGGGAAACCTATTCCAAAGTGTTTAATGAAGAAAGGGAACGCCCCACCTTCATTATTATAGATCAAAGTGCAGCTATGTTCTTCGGATCACAGCGTTTTGTGAAGTCGGTTACTGCGGCACAGGTAGCAGCCCTGTCTGCTTTTTATACTATAAAACGGGGAGACCGTTTCGGGGGATTAATTTTTAATGAAGAAAGCTATGACTACATAGCAACTAAGCGTAGCAAGGCTTTGGTGCAACAATTTCTGCAATTATTGGTGAACCGCAATCAACAATTGGCACAACGAAAAAAAATAACAGATACCACAATTCTTTTAAGTGAGATGCTACAGCGTGCGCGCACTGCGGTAACCCATGATTATGTGGTGGAGGTGATAGGCAACTTTTCAAACTTAAATGAAGAAGGAAAAAAGCATTTGCGCGGAATGGCTGTGCACAATGACGTTCTAATTGTGCACATTGAAGACCCATTAGATGCACAACTCCCGGATGGCCGTTTAGTCCTTAGTGATGGTGACCGGCAGATTATGTGGAATAACCACAAAAATAATTGGGGAGAGAAATATATGGAAAATTACAACCATTGGAAATTGCAAATATCCGATGAATTTATAAAATATAAAATTCCGGTAGTGTTTTTTGATACAGTATTACCGGTAGAGCAACAGATTAATCATCATTTAACACACCTGTAATATGATGTCTTTTTTACAAATAGGATCATTGATAGAACCTCCATCTGTGGAGTTTAGCTTTGATGCACCGGCATGGTATGTGTTGGGTGTATTTTTATTATTATGCTGTATGACAGCCCTTACTTTTTGGCTACGCCGGTATAAAAAAAATGAATATCGCCGTACGGCCTTAGCATTTTTGGTGCAGCAGGAAAAAGAAGCTCATCCTGTAGACTTGTTGTATGCTTCCAATGTATTAATGAAGCGCATTGTGTTGGAACGTTACGGTCGCGTGCCGGTGGCGGGGCTACGTGACAAAGAATGGATAGCCTTCCTCAATGCCACTCATAAATGCGCCGCCTTTAATGACGTCGATGCACAACTGCTTCACAAGCTATATACCCAACAATCCCTTTCGAAACATGAAATAAACGATTTCCTAAACAAAACTAAAAAATGGATAAAAACCCACCGAACGGGCGAATCGTATTCGCCCCCAATAATAGGCGAAACGTATTCGCCCCCAATAATAGGCGAATCGTATTCGCCCCCAATAAAAGGCGAATCGTATTCGC
>JAVBSQ010000176.1:0-4472 GCA_031556695.1 Bacteroidales bacterium
CATCCTGATGGCTTAGTGATTATAAAAGCACCGATAGATACTTCGAAAGAAGTTGTTAAAGAGAAAGTCAGTAAACGTGCTTCATGGATTCTGAAACAACAAGTTTTCTTTAGATCATTTGGTAATAGGATGCCCGAACGCCGTTATATCAGCGGTGAATCACATTTGTATTTGGGAAAACAATATTTATTAAGGGTTACTGAAGGGAAACCAAACAGCATAAATTTTAAGGGATGTTGTTTTGAAATCGTATGTATGCCAAAGTCGAAAGCCGGAGTATTAATGCAAGAATGGTATAAAGAACGTGCAAAAGTCAAATTTGCAGAAATAGCAGAACCAATTATACAGCGATTCAAAAAACACGAAGTGGAACCTTCTTCTATCTATATTCAGTCGATGTCAAACCGTTGGGGAAGTTGCACACCCAAAGGGAAAATCATTTTAAACGTAGAGTTGATAAAAGCACCCAAACCCTGCATAGAGTATGTCATAACGCACGAGTTATGTCATCTTTTACACCGTGATCATACAAAAGCGTTCTATGAACTTTTAGCAAAAGAAATGCCGGATTGGGAACGCTGGAAAAATAGATTGGAAAAGATGCTGTATTAAAGACAATCCCCAAGCATTTAGAAGTTATACGTCAATCCGATGTTGAATGATTCGTTGATTTGCAGGCGAGGTCCGCGTAATTCCTTGGTACCGTCCTCAAGTGTTACGGCATAGCGTGATTTATCTTTATACACCAAACGGCAGTAGATTTGTGCGGCAAGGTAGCTGGTGATTTTGAAGTCCAGTTTGTTTTCCCAATCTACATCAATGTTTTGAGGATTATTTTGGTAGTTGGAGAATAGCTCCAGTTTACTATAGAAAGCGATAAAATCTTTGATAATGGGCGTTTTGAAAATGCCTACAGCATAAAAACCTATGTTGGTCACGGATTTATCACCTAAGGGTACTTCTGAATAGATGCCCATATTGGAAATAGCGGTGTCAAGTATAAAAGTAGAACGGCTGGATAGAGGGGCAAGGGTAATGTCTAACATATCGTTATACTTGTAGCTCATACCGAGGGAAGCCGTCAGGTAAGCGGGAGAAAAAAAGCGGGAGATAATCGTTTGGTCGGCGGCAGATTTGTATCCGGGGGCAAATTGACTTTTTAAATCGACCAGCGCAGTATAGTAAAATTTGGCATTCTCGGCAGTGCGAATCCCGAAAGAGTTGGTGAATTGGAAGCGGTCTTCTTTTTTTTGCAGGTGATTGTCGGGGTCCCAAGTCATAGCGTATGCTCCATCAAATATTGATTGAAAATAAATTAAATGATGTTTATAAGTGTACGCTAAGTTAGAGGCGGCACGCAGGGTGATATTGGAAGTTCCACCGGCTTCCCATGACTCGTTATACGATACTTGTGAGAAGGAAAGCATATTTTTACCTGCGAAAAAATGGTATTGAGGCGGTTTGGGCGTACCTTCGGCAGAGCCATTTACTGCAGCGGTAGAGTCGGGGGCCGCGGCAAAGCTAACTTTGGCTATTCCTCTGGATAGTTGTGCCGGCAGGGCGTTTACGATTAAAACTAAGGATAAAAATAATACAAATTTTTTCATAAGGCTTAAATATAAACTTCTAATAATTTTGCGGTTGATTTTGGCTTAAGATGAATATCGGCAAGGCTTGCCGGAATCAGTACGGTTTCGCCTTTGGTGATGCTTTCTTTTGCGCCATTGCAGTCGAGAATAGCTTCCCCTTCCAAACACATGTAAATAACAAAGCTGTCATGCTCCATTAATGCACGTTCTGTTAGGGTGTCGATTTCCAATAAATTGGTGGTGAAATAAGGACAAGCGGCTAATTGTGACGGCTTATTTTTTTGAGTGCTGTAAAGTGTTTTATAGTCGTCATGGACTTCGTAGTCGATGGTATCTATAGCGAGGTCCATGTGCATGTCGCGGGCTGTAGCAGGGTTGTGTTCCCGTCCCCAATCATAAACACGGTAGGTAACGTCGGAGGTTTGTTGTATCTCGGCCAGCATTACTCCTTTTCCAATGGCGTGAATGCGTCCTGCCGGAATAAAAAACACATCACCGGCACTTGCTTTTTCAAAGTTCAGCACGTCCGGTAAGGTAGTTTTATTGGCATTATCATATAATTCTTGTGGAGATATTTTTTTGTTGAAGCCAACATAAATTCCACCATCCGGTGTGCTGTTCAGCACATACCACATCTCTGTTTTTCCGTAGGCGTCATGGCGTTCGGCAGCAGTTTCATCGTCGGGGTGTACTTGTACCGACAGGGTCTCAGTGGCATCAATGAGTTTTATGAGTAGTGGAAATTCAACGCCGAACTGCTCATATATTTTGTCGCCCACCAGTTCACCCATATATATTTCTATCAGTTCTTCAATGGTGTTGTCTCTCAGAAATCCATTAACAACTTTGGATACGCTTTTTTGTACACCGGACAATTCCCAGCTTTCTCCAATTTTTTTTGAAGTGTCGAAGGGTTTATTCATTAATTGAGCCAAGCGATTGCCTCCCCAAACTGTTTCTTTAGCTATAGCTTTGAATTTTAAAGGATAAAGGTTTGCCACGGTTTTAAAATTTTGACAAAAATACAAAATTTCCCACAGATTACACAGATTTGCACAGATTTTTGTATTTTTGCAGCAAATTTAAAGCAATATGTTAATCATTGGTATAGCAGGTGGAACAGGATCGGGAAAGACAACAGTAGTGCGTAAAATTACTGCACTTTTGCCTAAGGGGCAGGCAGCAATATTGTCACAAGATGCATACTATAAAGACAGTAGCCACTTGCCTTTGGAAGAAAGATTGGTCTTGAATTTTGATCACCCTGACTCGTTGGATTTCGACTTGATGGTAAAGCATATTAAGGCCTTGAAATCCGGGAAGGCCATTGATCAGCCTATCTATTCTTATCTAACGTGCACTCGTGCCAATGAAACAATGCCTTTGGAGCCACACCCGGTAGTGATAGTAGAAGGCATTTTAATATTTACAAGTAAGGAGTTGCGAAAATTGATGGATATCAAAATTTTTGTGGACGCTGATGCCGATGACCGGTTAGGCAGGGTTATTTGTCGCGACATTGTAGAACGGGGAAGAGATGTTAAGGCGGTGCTTGATCGTTATGAAAAGACGGTGAAACCCATGCACTTACAATTCATAGAGCCCTCTAAGCGTTATGCTGACCTTATTATTCCGCAAGGCGGACATAACGATGTGGGTATTAGCATGTTGCATGCTATTATTGAGCGCGCGATGCAATAATTTTCCATTTTCCATTTTCAATTCTCAATTATTTTCTGTACCTTTGTCCCCCTCAATAATTGCGGGCATGGCGTAATTGGTAGCCGCGCCAGACTTAGGATCTGGTGCCGTAAGGCGTGGGGGTTCGAGTCCCTTTGCCCGCACAAACGAAAATAGGGGCGGAATTTTCCGCCCCTACTAATTAATAAAATATAGGACAAAAAATGAAAATAGCGCAAAAAAACACCGCTGACTTAACTGCAACAATCGCGTTGACCATTGAAAAAGCAGACTATGAGCCTCGCGTAAAAAAAGCATTGAATGACTATCGCCGTAAAGCGGAGGTGAAAGGTTTCCGCCAAGGTATGGCTCCGATGAGTTTGATCGAAAAAATGTACGGTAAATCAACCTTGCTTGATGAAGTGCAAAAGTTAATGTCAGAAAGCCTGAATAAACATATTGCAGATAACAACCTTCAGTTGTTAGGTGAGCCTCTTCCGAACGAAGATGAGCATAACAAACACGACTGGGAAAACGGTGGCGATCTGGAATTTAAATTTGATATAGCCTTAGCTCCTAAAATTGAAATAGCTTTTACCGAAAAGGATAAAGTGCCTTTCTATAAAATAACTGTGAGCGCTGAGGATTTGGATAAGTATAAAGAAAATATACTACGCCAACACGGCAAGTTGGAAGACGGTGAAACAACTACTGAAGACGGTTTTGTTAAGGCTACCCTTACGCAAGGTGAGCATGTGATTGAAGACTCTTATATTTCCCTTAAAAATATTGAAGATAAAAAGTTGAAAAAACCTTTCATCGGCAAGAAAGTAGGCGATGAAATTGAAGTTGACGTGAAAAAGACTTTCACCAGTGAAGCTGATTTGGCCGGAATGTTGAAAGTGAAGAAAGAAGAGTTGGGTAAATTTGAACCCGTATTTAAGATTAAATTTACTGAGGTAAAAAGCTTTGTTCCAGCTGAATTGAACCAAGATTTATTTGATCGTATTTTCGGCAAAGATGAAGTGAAGAGCGTTGAAGAGTTTGATAAAAAAGCTGAAGAGCGTATAGCTAGTGAATATGCACAAGAAAGTGACTATCGTTTTGCGGTTGATGCACGCACAAAGGCTTTAGAGAAAGCTAAATTACAATTACCTGTCGAGTTTTTGAAACGCTGGTTGCTTTATGCCAATGAAGGCAAGT
>JAVBSQ010000066.1:0-3777 GCA_031556695.1 Bacteroidales bacterium
ATCCGGTGGATACAAAACCTACGCTATAGCCTCCGCTCCCATCAAAACAAGCAAGCCCAAAATGTTCAATAATACCGGCATTGATAACGAAACACAAACCATGAACAATAATACTACCACTGTAAAAGTAGATGCCTGCGGGCTACAATGCCCCGGCCCCGTACTCAAGCTCAAACAAAGTGTAGACCAACTGAAGGAAGGCCAACGCCTCGAGATCATTGCCACCGATGCCGGTTTCTCCCGCGATGCCGAAGCCTGGTGCAACACCACCGGAAACATTCTTATTTCAAACACAGCAGATAAAGGAAGCTACACTGTGGTAGTAGAAAAAGGCGGGGCTAAATCATGTGATTTTATCACAAACTGCGATGGAAAAGGAAAAACCCTTATCATGTTCAGCGACGACCTTGACAAAGCCCTCGCCACCTTCGTACTTGCCAACGGCGCTGCTGCTACAGGAGAGAAAACAACTATTTTCTTTACTTTCTGGGGACTGAACGTCATCAAAAAAGTGAAGAAACCAAAGGTAGAAAAAGATATTTTCGGAAAAATGTTCTCCATGATGCTCCCCTCAAGTTCACTACAACTGAAGCTTTCAAAGATGAGCATGCTGGGCATAGGAGACCGCATGATGCGTTATATTATGACACAAAAAGGCATTGAATCATTGGAAACCCTCCGTGCACAAGCCTTGGAACAAGGGGTTGAATTTATTGCCTGCCAAATGTCCATGGATGTTATGGGCGTGAAACGCGAAGAGTTGCTCGACGAAGTTACCGTGGGCGGCGTAGCCACTTACATGGAGCGCGCCAATAAAGCTAACGTCAATCTTTTCATCTAAATGATATGGAAGAAACACTCTGTAAAATACGTGATGTATATCGTTCCATAGCCGAATATGAATCACACTTTAAAGAGGCCTATAATATTTGTTTGAATGAGGGAATGGTGCTCTGTTCCCTCGCTAAAACCGATCAACTGAGTGCCGGTGAACTCGCGGGTTTATTAGGCCTTACCACCTCCAACACCTCCAAGGTAATAGCCTCCGTAGAAAAGAAAGGCTTCATAGAACGCACCCTCAATAGTGGCGACAAGCGCCAAATGCACTTCTCTCTCACCCCCTCCGGCAAAAAATTACTACAACAAATCAAAAAAGGTCAACTGAAGCTGCCGAAAATATTAGGTAATATACAAGCCTAACTAATCACAAACGCCTGTATAGGATTTAAAGGATGCGGGCCAGCGTATCTTCTATATTCGATATAGAAAAGTCGGGGAGCATGGCTTGCTTCAAGGGGGTGTTAACGGGGTGAATAGCATATATTCCCGCAAAACCAAACTGTTGCAGTACACTTTCATCTTCTACCAGGCCGGCCAGTGCTATCACGGGTATAGCCTGCCGCTGTGCCCTCCTTAAAACTCCGGATACAGCTTTTCCCATAGCCGTTTGAGCATCTATTTTACCTTCTCCGGTAATAATCATATCAGCCCCTTCAATCATTTGTTCAAAATTCAAGGTATCCAATACCATTTCTATGCCGGGAAGTAATTGCGCCGATAAAAAAGCATATAAGCCGCCGCCCAATCCCCCGGCAGCGCCGGAACCGGGAACAGCATTGATATCAATAGAAAAAGTACGGCTAATTAGTGCGGCTAAATGACGCAATCCGGCATCTAATTGCTCTACCATTTGAGGATCAGCTCCCTTTTGTGGAGCATACACATAAGCTGCCCCCTCATGGCCGTAAAACGGATTAGTCACATCACAAGCCACTTTAAAACAACTTTTTTTTAATTCGGGCAGGATAGCTGAGGTATCAATGTAGGCAATATTTAGCAGTTCGCCACCTACCGGACTAATAGGCAACCCGCCCTTATTATAAAACCGGTATCCCAAGGCCTGCAACATACCCACTCCACCATCATTCGTAGCGCTACCACCTATGCACAACATAAAATTCCGGCAACCCCGGCGGAGCGCATCGGCTATCATTTCCCCAAAGCCAAAAGTAGAAGTGTTCATCGGGTTCCTTTCTTCAGCCGCTAAAAGTGTTAATCCGCTCGCCGCAGCCATCTCTATCACCGCTGTATCCCCTCCCACTATACCATATGAGGCCTGTATAATACGCATTAACGGATCATGCACTGCCACTACCACCCGTTCGCCCGCTAAAGCCCTCACCAATATTTCCATCGTTCCCTCGCCTCCATCGGCAATAGGCAATTTTATTATCTCCACCTCATCACCTAACACCCTACGCACGCCTTGCTCCATAGCATCAGCGACCTCTTGTGCCGTTAGTGATCCCTTAAACGAATCAGGTGCTATGATAATTTTTTTAATCATACCCCATTTGTAATTTTTCTCTCCATTATCGTTTATCTTATTGCCGTACACGGACTTATTTTTCATCACCAGGCAGTCATATCACGCCTGTGATTATGCATTCTACTATTACAGCATTCGCAAAAATGCACAAGACATTCAAGATTTTTGTAATGCTGTCAAAACCGCTCCACATTACCGAAGTACACAACTGCACAGTGCTAGCTCCAAGCATAATATATTCGATCACATCACGGCGGCCATTGTTCGGATGCTTGCCCCAGTCGGGAGTGTCGCCTATGGTTTTAGGGATAATTCCCCCTATCCCCGCCTCGCAGGCCTTAAGGATGCTTTTACCATTATGGCTTGGAGTAGCTGAAGCCAGCAGCAATGGATTGGGATAACGTACCCCGCAATAGGTTACACTCAGATCAGCCATAGAAATTTTCGATTGACGATTTTCGATTTATATTTACTATTTAATAGACACTTCTCACGGTCTCACGGTCTTCTTTTGGCAATAACAGATTCAACGTAATGCCCGCCATAGCCGCCAGGCTCATACCTGAAATTGTAAGAGCTCCATTATCTATTGTAACGGAAATTACCGCTCCACCTAATCCCAGCACCAACATAGTAGAAGTGATCACTACATTTCGCATATTGTTCAGGTCAACCTTACTCCTTATAAGTACCTTCAAGCCATTGCTGGCAATAAAGCCGTAGAGTAAAAGGGAAATCCCGCCCAGCACAGCCCCGGGAATGGTAGATACCACTGCTGTAAACTTCGCAAAAAAGCCTAGAAATATTGCAATAATGGCTGCCAGTCCTATCACCCACACGGAGGCAATGCGGGTCATTCCCACCACCGCTGTATTTTCCCCATAAGTAGTATTGGCAGGGCCACCCAACAATCCGGCAGCAACAGAGGCTAAGCCATCACCCATCAACGTACTATCCAAGCCCGGATCCGTCAACAAATCCCGGTCAATAATCTCACCAAGCGCCGTATGGTCGCCTATATGTTCTGCCATAGTCACCAATGCTATAGGCACCACCGTAAGCAAAGCCAATGCATTTGGCACGTAATTAATAAATGGCAATTTAAAATCAGGAACACCCAATAACGGAGCCTCTGCTATACGGTGCAGGTCAATCACCGGATTTCCCGATGCCAATCCCAAAAACAGCGCCGTAAGATAGCCGGCAATAATACCTGCTAAAAAAGGAATAATTTTAATAAAACCCTTCCCCTTCATGGTAATCAGTACGGTGGACAGGAATGCTACCAAGGCCACCAATAGCGGTAACCAACCGGCAGTAGACGTAGCAGTCATGCCAATTTGATTAATTGCCGCAGGAGCCAAACCCAAGCCTATCACCATAATCATAGGGCCAACAACAACAGGCGGTAACAAACGGTGTATCCACTTCTTTCCTGCCACTCTTAT
>JAVBSQ010000063.1:0-12349 GCA_031556695.1 Bacteroidales bacterium
TTAGCTACACCTTGATGGAGCCTCAAAATCCCTGTTGTTATCCTTTGTTAAATGTAGGCCAAGTAAACCAACGCGAGGGGAAAAATTATATACCCGTATCGATGTACGTGGATCATACTTTTGTTGATGGTTTCCAGCTAACTGAATTTTTTAAGAAGGTAACGGCGTATTTGAAGGCAATGTAGCATTATTATAAAAATTAAGACACAATGAACCATAGTTTGTTTTCAGAAAATATGAAGGTAGCCGACCTGGTGTTGAGCAACTACCGGCTCCTCTTTGTGCTTCCCCGATTTGGTGTAGGGTTGGGCATGGGCGAGCATACGGTGAGACAGTTATGTGAGCAAAAGCGTATATCCGCCTCTTTGTTCTTGATGGTTTGTAATGTCTACACCTTCAATGATTATTTGCCCTCCAAGCAGGTAATTAATGATATCTGTCAGGACGATTTGATCACTTACCTGCGCAACTCTCATAAAGATTATTTGGAAAAGCGTGTGCCGCTTATTATTCAAGAAATTTTAAATGTTACGCCTACCGGTTTTCGTGATGTGTTGGAAAAATTTTGTAATAAATATAAGGCGGAACTGGAAGAACATTTGAATTATGAGGAAGAAGTTGTTTTTCCTTATATCACAGCGCTGTCCAAGGGAAATAAAGCACCCGATTACAATATTCAGACCTTTGAAAAAAATCACAGTGATATAGAAGAGAGTTTAAATGACCTAAAAAATATTTTGATTAAGTACGTGCCGGATAGCGGTGATTTTGTCCAAGACCGCAAGGTGTTGATAGACCTTTCGCTTTTAGAGGAGGACCTGAATAAGCATACTTTATTGGAAGATAAGATACTGGTTTCATTGGTAGAACGTATGGAAGAGGCCGCTGATGGAAAGAAATAATATATATCAGGCCATCATTATTGAGCCTTCAGTTATTGTGCAACAGGGCATTCGCACTCTGCTGGAAACAGACGGTGATTTTGAAGTAGTACATTGCTTCCCCGACTATGCCGCCTTTGAAGAAGACCACCATACTCCTGCGCCGGATCTCATTTTGATGAATCCCATGCTGGTGAATTTTCATAAACAGTATTCGGTGAAAAATTTCTTTCCCGACTATCCCGATACAGCCCTTATTGCTATTTTATACAGCTATGTTGACCCTGAAACAATAAATAGTTTTGATGGGTTTATAGATATCTACGATGATTATCCTCAGATAGAAGATAAGCTGAAAAAGATATTAGATATCAAGCAAGGAAATGACACGCAGGCTAAAGATACCGCCGATTTATCCGACCGCGAAAAAGAAATATTGATATCCGTAGCACAAGGTTTAACCAATAAAGAAATAGCCGACAGGCATAATATTTCTGTGCATACGGTCATCTCGCACCGTAAAAATATTACCCGCAAAACAGGCATCAAAACGGTGTCGGGCCTCACTATCTACGCCGTGTTCAATGGACTTATTTCAAAAGAAAGCTTACCGTAAAATTATTTGGTGAACTTGTATAGAGGACTATCTTCCCGCATATAGTTGGCTATTTCAGTATATGGAAGTAGTACATTAACCTGACTTACGGCATAGGCTGCTATTTCGTAAGGGTTGTAGATAAAGGTAATACCTGTGTCGTTGGCTAAGAGATTTTCATTTGCTTTTATCTCTGAAGGTTCAAAAAAACCTACTGTTCTCAAGCTGTCAAGCGTAAGGACATTGTAATTTACCATTAATTTCTTAATGATAAGTTCGCTTAAGGCTTCCTCCGTATTATCTTTGAAGATATCGCTCTTCGTTAATAATTTTCCTTTTTCAACATCAATAATATTTCCGGTAGCAGCACCTAATCCATGAGCACCCCCGGTGTAGAACCAGTTGTAGGCCATGAAAGAGAGTATATTCCCTTTGTTGAACACAAGTGTGGTTTGTATAAATTCTTCGTAGGTATATACTGAAATGCCCACATCCTTACGATATTCTTTTTCCGGTTCTTTGTATCTGCTAATGCGGTAATCACAGTAAAATTGTACGGCGTCAGCAATGGGTAAATCATATTTTTCGCCCATAGTTGCTGTTAAAAACAAGCGTTGCAGGCTGTCAAGGATATTGCTGTCTGCGTAGGCTAGAGGATATATGAGGTCGATCGTCAGATGGCAGGCCGGCTTGGTAGTATCGTTGAACAGATGCGCTGTACGCTCTATTTTAAGGGAGTCAAAGGTAATGGCATTTTCGCTCAAGGTGGCAGGAGAGGAGCAGTTGCTTAGTCCGAATAAAAAGCCCAGGGAGAGGATGAGGGCTGAAAGGGTGTTCGTTTTCATGATTATGACGTTTAATAGTGCAAAGATAATGAAAAATATTAATTTTTATAATATTTGATAATCAGATTTTTATAACATCATGCGGAGATTAAGGCATATATTTGCCGCATAATTTGCGGAGAATAATTTGGAAATGCGGAGATTAAGGCGTATATTTGCCGCATAATTTGCGGAGAATAAGATTATGCCTAAGTACATATATCAATATGAAAACTGGTCGGACTTTGAGTGGGACGACAAGGTGCTGCAGCCGCTTTTAGCGCGGGTGCGTAACCTGCAGGGGCGTTTATTCGGACAAATGGCTCACTTGGGCTTTTCTCTGAAAGAAGAGGCTATGCTGGGTGCCCTTACCCTTGATGTGCTGAAATCATTTGAAATAGAGGGAGAACGGCTCAATAAAGACCAGGTGCGCTCATCGGTGGCCAGGCACTTAGGGTTGGAGGTGGCCGGTATGGTCAATGTTCCGCGCGACCTTGACGGCGTGGTGGAGGTAATGCTGGAGGCCACACAAAATTACCAAGCCCCATTGACAGAAGAGCGTTTATTTGCCTGGCATGCCGCCTTGTTCCCGCATGGCTTTAGCCATCATTATAAAATAGAAGTGGCACAATACCGTACCGGTGATATGCAAGTGGTGTCCGGCGCCATGGGAAAAGAACGGGTGCACTATGAAGCCCCAAAAGCAGATGTATTGCCTCATGAAATGAAACGATTTTTGGAATGGTTTAATGCTGAGGATCCTGCTTTAGATTCTGTGTTGAAAGCCGCTGTAGCGCATTTTTGGTTTGTAACCCTTCACCCCTTTGATGACGGTAACGGCCGTATGGCAAGGGCTATCGCTGATATGCAGTTGGCCCGCAGTGACAGCAGTTCGCAGCGTTTCTACAGCATGTCCAATCAAATATTGAATGAGCGCAAAATGTATTACTCCGTACTGCAAAAATCACAATGGGGCCACAGGAATATCACGCTGTGGCTAGAGTGGTTTTTATCCTGCATGGAACGTGCTTTGTTGGACAGTGAGCACACCTTGCAGTCTGTGTTATACAAGGCGAAGTTTTGGGAATTGAGTAATGCTCTTTCCTTAAACGAGCGCCAGCGTATAATGTTGAACAAACTCCTTGATGGTTTTGATGGTAAGCTCACTTCTTCTAAATGGGCAAAAATGACGAAAGTGTCTGCGGACACAGCCCTGCGTGACATACAAGACCTGATAAAAAAAGGACTTCTGCAAAAAGAAGCTGCCGGAGGGCGCAGCACCAACTACGAATTGGTTAAATAGTTTTTTGTTTTACTTTCGGTAAAAAGAGTCCTGCTATACCTAGTAAGGGCATATAGGCGCAAATTTGGTAAACATACTCAATACCGTGACTGTCTGCAACGCTACCCATTATCGCCGCAGCAATACCCGCAATGCCGAAGGCCAGTCCAAAAAATAATCCGGATATCAAGCCCACCTTTGTGGGTAATAGTTCCTGTGCGTACACTAATATGGCCGAAAAGGCTGATGACAGTATGAGGCCAATCATTATGCTCAGCACACAAGTCCATGCTAAGCTCATGTAAGGCATAAGCAGCGCGAACGGTATGGTGCCGAGGGTAGATGCCCAAATTACCCATTTACGCCCTATGCGGTCGCCTATAGGTCCGCCTAACAAGGTGCCAGCCGCCGCCGCAAAGAGGTAGGCAAAGAGAAGTAGCTGTGACTGCGCCGTGCTTACACCAAATTTTTCTATCACATAGAAGGTGTAGAAGTTAGCCAAACTGGCGGTATATACATACTTGGAGAAGATAAGCACCAAAAGCAAGGCTAAGGATACATAAATCTGTTTTTTGGTGAGCCGTACCCGTTTCACCGCCTTTTGCCGGCCGGAGGGGCGTTGTTTTTTTAATATAATCAATGTCTGCCAACGACTGAGCGGGCGTTTCACCAGTAGTGAAATAATAGAAATACCGGCAAAAATAGCAATGTACGGTTTTCCATAGGGTGCTACAATAGCTGCCGCCAATAACGGGCCTATAGATCCGCCTAAATTTCCACCTACTTGAAAGATAGATTGCGCCAAGCCGTGTTTCCCTTCTGAGGCAATGTGGGTGAGTCGTGAGGCCTCAGGGTGTATGGTGGCAGAGCCTAACCCGATGAATATTACCGATACCATTATACCCCACACCGAAGGCGAAAAACCAAGAATTAGCAGGCCTACCATGGTAGAAAGAGTACCTATAGTGAGATAGCGCGGGCTTGGGTGCTTATCAAAAAGCACACCAAATACCGGCTGAAAAGCAGAAGCACAAATTTGATACACCAGTGAAATAAATCCTATTTGTGCAAACGATAAGGCCAACGACTCTTTAATTACAGGGTAGGAGGCCGATACTACCGACTGAAGCATGTCATTGAAACAATGCACCAAACTTAAGGAGATAAGTATAGAAATGGCGGCGTTGGAGGTCTGAGATTGTGAAAAGCGTTTCATGTACAATGTTTGAGAGTGCAAAGATAGCTGATTTGAAAAAGAAAACAATTTTTATTACATTTGCTGAAATGTAAATAAAATACAAAATAAATTTATAGTACATGAAGCAAATTATAGATATAGATCAATGGGAAAGAAAAGAAGATTATGATTTTTTTAAAAATTTTCTTAATCCTATGTTTGCAGTAACGGCAGAAATAGCTTGCGGCGCTGCCAAAGTGAGGGCCAAGCAGAAAGGGCAATCGTTTTTTATCTATTATACCTACGCTATAGCCCGCGCTATTAATGAAACCAAAGAGTTGCGCTTTAGAATAGAGGGCGATAAGGTGGTGATGTATGACAAAATAGATGTAGCTGCACCCATATTGATAAAAGAGAGTGGACGACTGGTGAACGTGCGTATTCCTTATACCGAAAATTTTGAACAATTTTACACGGATGCGGAGCGTATCATTGCCGCTGTGTCCAATAAAAGCGGCTCGTATGATGCGCTCGGCAGCCCCTCCGGTGAAGTAGACAATGGTATGGTGATGATCAGCGCTATGCCCGAACTACATTTCACCTCTTTGAGTCATGCTATGGGCGACAGTAGCGGTCACCCTTTCACTTTAATGAATGTGGGTAAGGTGATACAGCGTGAGGGAGAAGAATATATGCCTATAGCCATCTCCGTACACCATGCTTTAGCTAACGGTATGCACGTGTCTAACTTCTTTAAAAAGGTGACGGAAGTTCTTCGTTTTGTTTAATACTAATTACTTTTCTTATAGCTAAAAACCGCCCAGGTGTTCAGTGCTACAGCAAAGGCGCAGAGTGAAAGGAATTGTGGGATCATTTCCCCGAAACCACTGCCTTTAAGGTACACCAATCGCATTACCTGCATGAAATATTTTAGCGGATTGAAGATGGTGATATATTGCGCCCACTGAGGCATGCTGTTGATGGGCGTGAATAATCCGCTCATCAACAGTAAAATCATGATAAAGAAAAACATCACGAACATGGCTTGTTGCATGGTGTCGGAATAATTAGAAATTACCAGCCCCATGCCCGACACTACCAGGATATAAATAGTAGCAAAGAGGAAAATGGTAAACAAGCTACCCACAGGGAAGATACCATGTACCAAGGCCGCCAGTATCATACAAACGCCTAGCACAAGGAAGCCCATAAACCAATAAGGTATTAGCTTTGCCATTACAAACATTATTTTGCTTACGGGTGTTACGTTCATTTGTTCTATTGTTCCCGCCTCTTTTTCGCCCACAATGTTCAATGAAGGCAGAAAACCACAAAGCAGTGTCAGCAGCATCACCATGAGCGCCGGCACCATAAACACTTGATAGTTCAAGTGCGGATTGAATTTATATTGCGGCATAACGCTGAAAGATGGAATTTCTGAAAGCGCCATTTTAGTCTGTATTCCGTAATCATCTCTTAGCTCTTCGGCATAATCATTTAGTATCATAGAGAGGTAGGATGAGCCCAGTCCGCCCTTTGTACCATTCACCGCATTGGCTGAAATCATTACCCTTCCCACGCCTTCGGTGATAATATTTTTTTCAAAATCAGGCTGTATGTTGAGTATAATATCTGCATTTCCGGATTCGATGTTGCGCATAGCTTCTTTATCAGATCCGGATATATTCGTTAGCTTAAAATATGCGGAAGAACCTATTTTATGCACTAAACGTTCAGAGTAGCTGCTGTGATCGTTATCAATAATACTCAATTTTACATCTTTCACCTCTTGGTTTGCGGCAAAAGGAAAAACCAGCATCATCAACAAGGGCATCATTATAATCATTTTCGGAAGAAAGGAATTCCGGCGGATCTGTTTAAATTCTTTTTCTATTAAAAATTTTAACATGATTCTTTAATTTAATCGCGTTTTGAACTTGGAAAGGCTGAACATCATCAGTCCAACTGCCATAGCGGTGAGAATGGCTATTTCTTTGAAAACAAATTGAATCTCAACCCCCTGTATCATTACTTTTTTTATAGCTTCAATATACCATCTGGCCGGTATTATAGCTGAAATCCATTGTAGTATTTTTGGCATACTTTCAATAGGAAATATCATGCCTGAGAGTAACATAATAGGCATCATCAAACCCATTCCTGAGGCCAGCATGGCGGCCATTTGGCTATTGACCAGGGTGGATATGAGCAGTCCCAGCGAGAGCGCAGTAAAAATAAATATGAAAGAAATTAAAAATAGCCAAATCAGATTTCCTGCAATGGGCACACCAAGCACAAACACGGAAAGCAGTAGAATGGTGATAAGGTTTAATACCGACAAGGTGAAGTAGGGAACAGCCTTGGCTAAGATGATATGTATAGGTTTCAGTGGCGACGATAATAAGATTTCCATGGTGCCCATTTCCTTTTCGCGCACAATGGCAACGGCTGTCATCATAGCGCATATCAGTATCAAAATTAAGCCCATTACGCCCGGAACAAAGTTATAGGCGCTTTTCAAATGCGGATTGTACAACATTTTTATTTCCGGCACAATCTGAAAAGGCACCTTGTTTTCTTCCATCAGTTCCTGTTGGCAGGCGCCCAATATGCCGGACGCATAACCTACCAGCGTGGAGGCTTGGTTAGGGTCTGTACCATCAGCTATCAGTTGTATTTTTGCTTCACCGGAGTGCAGGAGGTTGTCGGAAAAATTCTCACTGAACACCATCACCAAATTTATTTTTCCATATTTGAATACCTCATTAATTTGGCTGAAATCCGTTAATTCTTCCGCCACAATGAAATATTCACTCGCTTGAAAATGATCTTTGATCAGGCGTGTATTGGCATCTTTAGATGGGTCAAAGATGGCTACTTGTGTGTTCTTTACCTCGGTGGTGATGGCAAAGCCGAAGAGTAATATCTGCACAATGGGCATTACCAGCAATATCAGGATGGTGCGTTTATCACGAAAAATGTGATAAAATTCTTTTTGTATGAATGCTGTAAACTCTTTCATGCTAGTCTGCTTTTCGGGTTGCTTTGCGTGCCAACTGCTGGAACACTTCGTCCATGCCGGCAGCCTGAAACTGTTGTCGTAAATTTTTAGGGGAGTCAAGTGCCTCAATTTTGCCGTCCACCATAATAGATACGCGGTTGCAATACTCTGCCTCGTCCATGTAGTGCGTGGTAACAAATACGGTGATTCCCCTGCCGGCCGCCTGATATATCAGTTCCCAAAACTGCCTGCGGGTAACAGGGTCAACACCGCCGGTGGGTTCATCTAAAAAAACCACTTTCGGTTCATGGAAGATAGATACCGAAAAAGATAGTTTTTGTTTCCAACCCAATGGTAGCGCTTTCACCAGTGTGTTTTTTTCGTTTTCAAAGCCAAGTTCCAACAGTATCTTATCCGTTTTTTCGGCTATGTCTTTTTCTTTCATGCCATATATTCCACCGAATAAGCGTAGGTTCTCCCACACTTTTAGATCTTCATACAATGAGAATTTTTGGCTCATGTAACCTATATTTTTCTTCACCTCCTCCGCCTCTTTGAATATGTCGAAATCTGCCACAGTCCCTTTTCCGGAGGTGGGGTGGCTTAATCCGCATAGCATCCGCATAGCAGTAGTTTTTCCGGCCCCGTTAGCGCCGAGGAAGCCAAATATCTCCCCTTTGTCAACATCAAAAGAGATATTGTCCACCGCGGTGAAATCTCCAAAGCGTTTGGTCAGGTTTTCTGTATATATTACTTTGTCTTTCATTGTGCTTGTGATAATAACATGAAGCAGTCCTCTACACTTGGGGTAATTTTTTCAAATTGAAAATTGAAAGTTGAAAATTGAAAATGATCGGCTTCATGGAGAGTGACGTGAATGGTGTCGCCGAAGGAGTAGGCTGATTTTACGGCAGGGTTGCTCCTCAATTCATTTAATGTTTGTGATATATGTTCTGTATGCACTGCCCAAAGCGTGTCGGGGTAGGAGGCAATGATATTTTTCGGGGAGTCCACCTGCATGAATTCACCATTTTGTATCAGCGCTATGCGGTCGCACAGGCTTGCCTCGTCCATGTAAGGTGTGGAGGCCAGTATGGTAATGCCTTGTTTTTTTAGTTTTTTCAGCATTTCCCAAAACTCTTTGCGTGATACAGGGTCAACGCCGGTGGTGGGCTCATCAAGAAAGAGCACGGTGGGTTTGTGTATCAAGGCGCAACTCAGTGCCAGCTTCTGCTTCATACCGCCGGACAGTTTGCCCGCCCGCCTGTGCTTGAAGGGCTCTATCTGCTTGTAGATATCTTCTATCAGGTGATAGTTCTCTTCAATGGTGGTATGGAATACTGTGGCAAAGAATTTTAAGTTTTCTTCCACCGTAAGGTCTTGGTACAATGAGAATTTACCGGGCATGTAGCCAATGATATTGCGAATTTTGCGGTAGTCTTTCACCACGTCGAGCCCGTCAACGGTAGCGCTTCCGCTATCGGCCGGCAGCAGGGTGGTCAGGATTCTGAAGAGTGAGGTTTTTCCGGCACCGTCGGGACCGATGATGCCGTATATCTCCCCTTGTTCCACCTCAAAACTCAGGTTCTTCAATGCCTGAATCGCCCCGTAGCTCTTATTTATATTATTAACAGAAACTGCATTCATAGCATTTCTCATTTTCAATTCTCCATTTTCAATTTAATGTCCCCATACATTCCCCTCTTAATATACCCATCATTCTTCACCGCTACTTTAACGGCATATACCAGGTTAGCGCGCTCATCGCGTGTTTGAATGGTTTTAGGGGTAAATTCCGCCTTGTCTGATATCCAGGTGATGGTGCCCGGGTATTCTCTCCGGTCGGATACTCCCTGGTCGGCAAATACCTTTACACCCTGACCAATTTTTATAGAGGTCAGTTGGTCGGCCGTAACATATACGCGCAGGTCCATATTCACAATATCGGCTACCTTGAATAGGCTGCGGCCTTGCGTGGCCAACTCGCCCGGCTCGGCATATTTAGAGAGCACGGTGCCGTTGATGGGACTGGTGATAATGCTTTTCACTATCTGGTCTTCCACCTGTGCAATTTGTGCTTTCAGGCTAAGGCTCTCGCCGCCCACACTGTTATTGCTGTTTTCCAGCGTTTCTGTTTGTGCTGCCAGTTGTTTTTGCAATACAGCAATTTGCGCATTAATATCGTCCAGTTGTTTTTGATTTCCGGCATTTGACCGGATCAAATTTTCCGCTCTTTTTTGTTCTATTTTTTGCGTGGCTATTTGTTCTTTAATAGAAGCAACTTGTTGGGCCACGTTGTAGTGCTTGCTGTTTACGGCTTTTAAGCTAGCTTGCAGTTGCAATTTTTTTAGATACAACTGGGTGGTGTCTATGTAGCCAAGTTGTTTATTTGCTTCCAATGTTTGTCCTTCTTCAATGTTGAATTGCATAATTTCGCCGGAACCTTTTGCCGATACAATTACTTCTGTAGCTTCAAAGATGCCGGAAGCATCATATTTATAGCCGTTTCCGCACCCTGTTAGCACTAACACCAACATCAAATTGATAATTAGCTTCGCTGAACTCGCAAGCTCGGTTGATAATGGATAATGGATAATGTTGTATTTCTTTATGTATGGTAGAATTGTTTTCATCTGTATTTCTCTTTATAACTTTTAACTTTTTAACTTTTAACTTAATTATTGGTGGCAAATTTGAGGTTGTATATGGCGAGCAGGAGTTCCATTTCATGTAAAATTTTATCTTGTATAGCCATTTGTTCTGCGTTGATATCTCTCGTTAAATCGCTGCCGGATATGGTTCCGTTAGCCATTTTTGCTTCCGAAGCGCGTTTTACCGAGCCGTGCAGGGCTATTATTTCGTCGTCATATTTCAATTGGTCGAAATAAGTATTGATCTTATTGTCTTTTTGTGTTACGTCTAATTGTGTGTTAAACAGGAAAGTTTCACGTTGCGTTTCCACCGAGTAGATGCTTGTTTGAATTTGTTTCTTACTGTTTCTTTGGGTATAAAAATTTCCTATGTTCCAAGTGAGTTTGGCACCGGCAATGTAGTAGGCCGAAAAATCGCCGTCCAGCATATTCAGTCCGGGTTTTCCATATCCGCCGGTAACAAAAACGCCTAGTTTAGGCATCACACCGGCGGTGACTTCCTTGTTCATCGTCTCAAAGTTTTTAATTTGAGCGTTAAACAAACCCAACTCCGGACGATTGATGGAAGTGGCGACAGGCTTTGTCATTTCCGGTTTTATAAACGCTGTGCTCATGCTTAACTTTTCGCCAATGAGGCTAGATAGCATGGAAATGTAAGCTATTTTAGTGTTGGCAAATTGCACTTTGTTCTGCTCAGCCTTTAATTGGTTTACTTTAATAGCATCAAGGTCGGCTTGGTTGGCGATGCCGTTTTGCACGTAAGACGCTATTTGATCGTAGTTTATTTTCAGGTCGGCTTGCAGGATTTCATTTTGGCGAAGCTGTGCATCGGCTAAGAGTATGCCGAAGTAAAGCTGATTCACTTGTTCGTTGATGGCGTAGATGCTTACTTCCGTACTTTTCTTCTCTACTTCTGAAGCTGTGCGTATGCCGTCTTTCTTTGATTGAATCGTTCCACCGTCCCATATTGTTTGTGTAACATCAAGGGTGGCGCCGTATTGATCCTTACTTAAAGCAGGTATATCCAAGCCTTGTATGCCCCATTGAGAGAGGTCAATGGGTAGTTTGGTTACTTCCGACTGGTAGCTGGCCTTGGCCGAGAACATAATCTGCGGCAAGTAGCCTTTGTTGGCGTTGGAGAGGTTGTACCCTTTTGCTTTTTCAATCAAATCATATTGTTTGATGAGCGGATAGTTGCTTTGTGCCTTGCGGTAGCAGTCTTCAATGCTGAGTTGAGCAAAGCCTGTGGCGCTAACCAATGATAATAGGCCTAAGAGGCATAATTTTTTCATGGTAGTATATATTATTTATTTTTTCAATCGGGCTAAGACGGTGGTAGTTATTTCTTGTTTTCGTTGCTCCAAGAATTCATTGACCTCTTTTTCTGTCAGGTTTAATGTCTTTTTAATGACTGGCAGCATTAAAAATGGAGTTACATTTAAAGAGACAATGGTGATTAGAAGATCCTTTGTACTAATGCTGCGAATACTTCCTTTTTCTATCTCTTTCTTCAACTGTGCTTCCATTTGGGCAAAAACGGATTTGGGATATTCCTGCAGCTTATCTATTAAGCTATGTAGACGGTCGAAATTGGAAGAAATCTCATTGATAACGAAGGGAGCGAGTTTCGGGTTTTTTTGTAGAAATTCAAAATGAAGTTTAATCATTTTGCTTATTTTTTGCTCAAAAGGGGTCTCGCTAGAGTCAATCGCTAAAATATTTGTGGTAATTAGCCTGATCTTGTCTTCAAAAATCTTATCAAATAAGTTGTCCTTAGTGCGGTAATAGTAATGTACTAAGGCCTGATTACAGCCGGCCAACTTCGCTATTTGCCCGGTGGTGGTTTTAGCAAATCCTTGTTCCAGGAAGAGCTTTTGAGCTGCTTCAAGGATCTGGACTTCCATCTTTTTATCATCAATTTTCATGCTGTTAATTTTA
>JAVBSQ010000162.1:0-6325 GCA_031556695.1 Bacteroidales bacterium
TCTTTCAAAAGGTTGACTACTTTCTCAGAGTCTGATGAAGAGAGCCCGGAGGTAGGCTCGTCAAGGAAGAGTACGGCAAGTTCACGAATGAGCTCCAACGCTATGTTCAAGCGCTTACGCTGTCCGCCGCTGATGGTTTTATTCAATGGAGAGCCTACCACCAGGTCACGCACCGGCGAGAGGCCGAGGTCGGAGAGTACAGTGTCAATACGCTGTTCTATCTCTTCGGCACTCATGTCGGCGAAACAGAGACGCGAAGTGTACCACAAATTTTGATATACAGTAAGTTCTTCAATGAGCAGGTCATCTTGGGGGACAAAGCCTATCAAGCCTTTTACGGCAGGGTGATTCACGGGATAACCGTTAATTTCCACGGTGCCGGACTGCGGCTCCAGGTTGCCGTTGAGCAAGGCCAGCAAGGTGGACTTCCCTACCCCGCTGCCACCCATGATGGCTACCAACTGTCCGCTCTCCAAAGTGAAGGAGAAGTTGTGCATGCCGTTATCACTATTTTTGAAACGAAAGTCGATATTACGGCCACTAAGTTCAATGCGTGTATGAGTCGTCGTGCTTTCAAAAGCAGCGTGAATATTTGAATAGTACACGGGTGATATGTGTGCACCTTTAAGTACGCTGCTTTTCTCCCACACCATAGAAATGCCTGATATCACAGGTACATCATTCATGAACAGCTCCTCCTCTCCCCAATAAGAAAAAATCAACTTATTAAAAACCGGCATTTGCAATACGCGCAACCGACCGGTAAATCCGGCTAATGTGTTCTGTTCAGGGGAAAAAACAACTACGTTAGATGATTTTTTCTCGGTAATATAAGCATCTATATCGTTGAACAATTCATCGGAGACGCTGAATACCTCCGCCATATCTTTAAATACGGCAATATTGTCTTTATAGCCACTACCATTCTGAGCGGTAAACTCCATGAGACGCAAAAGCATCATCACCTGTTCTTCATAAAGCACCTTGCTTTGCAGATTTTGACAAATACCGGAAATAATTTTATGCCGATCCAAATCCGGTGTCATTTCGTACAGGTCGCGCAAATCATTATAAAGACCGAGGTAGTTGTCCACGGAACGAATGCCGAAAAAACGAGTGAGGTACGTTGTAAGCAAAGCTTCCGATGCCTCACGGTCATTCTTTGCCAATGCGCCACAGAGGGCAAAGAGATTAGTAAGCGCGCTAATTATAATGTCATTCATAGCTTAAATATATTGCATGGTTACTTCTTTCAGAAATTTTTCTTCCAGACTTTTTTTAATACTTTTAACTACATTACGGCGAATCTCCAACTCCACGGGAAGTGATGGATCCTGGTGGGCTTCATTAATTTTTGTTCCTACCATAAATTCTATTTTGTCCGATTCTAAAAATAGTCGTACAATGTCTTGCGCAGGGTCATTGCCGTGCAAATCGTCCTCACTGTTATAATTTTTCAGCAGGGTACGTACCGCGCCAAGTGTAATGATACCTTCAGTTACGAGGTCTATGCCCTGCATTTTTGAAGCGGGCGGCAAGTCGGCCGACACAGATTTTGCCTTGGTGGTAGTTTCAATGGCTATGCCCAATTCGCGGGAAACGATTTGTGCAGTAGTACCTCCGCAAATCATTTTTTTACCGTTGTAATCTTTAATAAAATTGCTGAGATAGGTGTCTTTAGACTCATTGAATGGTGGCCCCGATGAAACGAGCAGGCGGCGCGGCTCACGGATATAAATCACTACACACGAAGTGTCGTCTTTGGTTTTATGCGCATCATTATATTCCGCCTTAGCCACTATGCGGCGTGCCAAATCACGGGCAGAGAGGGTGGAATTATCGGCCACAATTTTTTCGACGAAGGCGATGATTTCTTTTTCTTCCCAACCTGATATTTTATTGCTAATACCCAAGCCCGACTGGCTTACTCCATCGGTGAAGAAGATCAGGCGGTCTTCTTTTTTAAGATTCATCTCTGTAATGTAAATGCTGGAGCCGGTTTTGCTTTGCACCTCGGCATCAATGTGGAGTTCCTTACGTTGCAGGGGCATGTATTTTCCTCCGCTTAAATAAAGGCACGGGGGATTATCATATTCGGCAATTTGCACATCGCCATCGGCATCAATGTCAATGATGGAAAAGGTAGAGTAGCTGATTTTACGCACGCTGTCTGCCGGCAAGGTGTTCATGATAGTTTGCGCGGTGCGGGCTATAGGCTCGCGGCGCATGCCGAAGTGCAGGCTCATGGAGGCGGTGATAGAAGAAAGCACGTTGGCTTTTACACCACTACCTAATCCATCTGAAAGCACCATAACATAACGGTTTTCAGCCACTATTTTTTTAAAGAGAAAGGTATCACCACAGACTACCTGTCCATGCTTTTTCTTTTGCATAAAGCCTATCTCTACAAATATATTTTCGGGTGTAGACATGGTTTATGAGCTATGTGATTCAACAATAGAGTTCAACATGGACTCGGTGTATGCAGCATTTTCGCCCAAGAGGTAAGCTATCTTCTGCACCACTTTCATATTTTCGCGAATAACCTCGTTGGTGCGATTGATGACCAGGTCGTTTTGTATTTTCCCTTCTTTCATGTTTTGAACCAGACCCAAAACCAAACGATTTTTTTGCACGGACACAACAGATATATTGAGGTAAGCATCTTCACCACGGTAGTCCTGGTCAATAATATCTTCGCCACTATCCAACACTCCTTTGAACATTTTGTGGAAGGGCACTAATTTGGTGATATTCGCCTTGTGCAATCCGGGGCTCACTTCATAGAGGAACACGGCTTCTTCACCGAGGAGTTGTGCAAATTTCTCATTGGCATCAACCACATTCATATTTTCATCAACCACCACTACACCATAGGGTATACGTTGGAGCAGCACGTTGGTGCGCTCTTGTGCGGTAATACGCATGAAAGAAACGCACATCTCCCGCTCCACACGGCCTTCAAGGAGCGCTTGGGCAAAATCACGACAACTGGCATAACCACAACCGGAACAGTTGAGCTCATCTTTTTTGGTGAGTTTACTGAGGGAACGGAGGGCGCCGGTAATTTCTGTTTCGCTATGTTCAATAAGCGGTACCGCTTTTATGGCATCAAAACGTCTGGAAGTATCAACGCCTGCAAATAAAGCCAATGTTTTTGCAGGGTCAGTGCCAAGAGTTTCACTTTGTCCCTTAATAGTTTGTATGCGTTTAGTGGCTACAGATTTATTTTTTAAAGTACCGGGGCCTTTGATACAACCACCGGCGCAGAACATAAGTTCGAGGAAAAGGCGGCCGTTTTTATGCAAGGTATCATAGTCGTTGAGCACCTCTCTGAGATTGGTTTCGCCGGAGAAGGTCATGAAAGCAGTTTCTTTTCCGGGGGTGGTAAGCATATTCGCCCACATACCGCCATCCATAGGAAAAAGGTTACCTTTACCTGCACGGTGAGGAATAAAGGCATCGGTTTCTTTAGGTTGAGTAAAACTAAAGTCTATACCCAATTGTTCAAAAAGCAATGTGAGTTCATGAAAGGTGATGGTATAGTCAATAACTTCTTTCTGCTCGTCTGACTCTTTTTTCTTGGCTACACAAGGGCCCACAAAAACAACCTTGGTCTCATTGCCATATTGCTTTTTGAGCATTTTCCCATGCGCAATCATGGGAGAGTCAATAGGTGCAAGGTGTCGCAAGAGGTGAGGATAATATTTACCGATATATTGCACAGCAGAGGTACAGCAAGAGGCGATATATACACCATCTTCTTTGTCATTGAGCCATAACTTGGTGTCGGCAGCCACTCGTTCAGCACCTAAAGCCGTTTCAGATACACCGAAGAAACCTGCTTCCTTGAAGGCAGCCACTAGCTGGGCTTCGCTTACGCCATTTAACTCACTAATGTAACTGGGAGCCAGAGACACAATCATTTTTGCGCCGCTTTCCAAATCAAAGAGAATGGAGGAAAGATCATCACGCATTTTTTTGGCACCCAAGGGACAGACCTTAACGCAAGTGCCGCAATAGACACAGCGTTCATAGAGCACGGAAGCGCTTATATCTTCAATTTTCACTGCTTTCACAGGACATTCTTTAACGCACTTGTAGCAATCCTGGCACTTGGTTTTTTCAGTGTAAAGTATTTCTTTTTTATCCATAATATTTTTCAATGTGTTAATGTGCTGATATGCCGGTGTGCTAATTAAAGGCAAGACATTGCAGCTCCATTAGCATATCAGCACATTAGCATATTAGTAAGTTTTTGCATTTCAGTTTCAGTGAGTTGTCCGGGTGCAGTGCCTTGCAAGCCATCAGGTGCTACATAGGTGAAGGGTGCACCGAGGAAGAGGGAGGCTATGCGGGTGATACGGCCTTGCTCGCCCATGCCTATGGCTACAATGTTTTGATGATGCCCATACAAGGCTAGGAGCCTCGCTGCATCTTGGGGTGTATTTATATATGTGGCTATTTTTACAATATCAGCGCCGCAAGCTATGCACTCAATGATGGTTAACTCCAAGGTTTCATGTTCGGGTGTTACTTCGGTGTTATGGTAGGAAAGAATGAGTTTGCAGCCTTTACTTTTGGCATAAGGAATCAGGGCATCAAGAAAAAACACAGAGGCATCAACCTCCAGGTCAACATAGGCACATCCGGCGTCAATAGCCATTTTCAGCAAGGCTATTCTTTCTTTGCCATCATATATGCCGGGGCGGCAGGTGGCAATAATTTTTGACCCATACTTTGCGCAAAGACAGGTTATTTCTTCGTGGGTGAGTTGCAGGAGGTCAAGGCGCAACTCGGCCATGTCGGATTTTATCACGAGTTGTTCCACTTGGGGGTAAGAAAGGGAAGATATGGAGGTGCAAAGCATGAAATAGTGAAAAGTTAAAAGTTGAAAGTTAAAAGTAAGGAGGAAAGGTTATGAGTTATGAGCTTCTGCAGTTCAAGGAGGGAGACCTTTCTTATTTCAGCGTGACCGATATTATTTAATAGGACGAAGTGGAGATGGTTGTCTTCGCACTTCTTGTCCATGGATAAGGTTTGTATTATTTGTTCGGCAGGAATGGGTGAAGTTACAGGTAGCCCCAATCGTTGCAACAGCTTGATGATACGTTGAAGGTCATTGTTAGGGAGCAGTCCCAGGTGATGAGAGATCTTTGCGGCTATAACCATACCCACACTAACCGCTTCACCATGATTCAGCAAGGAATGTTCTTCTATAATATGTCCCACCGTATGTCCGAAATTAAGTAGTCGCCGCTCACCCTGCTCCCGCTCATCACGGCTGACTACCGCACTTTTAATCCGAAGAGAGTCGAGAACGAGGCGCTGCATGGCATATGGGTTTAGGGCCAAAATATCATCAATGTGTTCTTCTATATAATTGAACATATCAGTATCTGCAATGAGTGCGTGCTTCACCACTTCGCCGAGGCCGCTACGAAACTCCCGTTCGGGAAGGGTGTTAAAGAAAGTGGAGTCGCAGAGCACAAATTGAGGTTGGTTGATGGTACCTATCCGGTTCTTAAACCCGGAAAAGTTAACACCGTTCTTTCCGCCCACACTGGCATCTACCTGCGCCAACAAGGTGGTGGGCACAAAACCAAAAGGCAGGCCACGCAGATAGGTCGACGACACGAAACCGGCGACATCACATACCATGCCGCCCCCCACTCCGAGAATAAAAGTGGAACGATCAACCTCCAATTCTTGTAGCCGGTCGTAGACAGACTCCACGGTGGACAAAGTTTTCATTTGTTCCCCCTGACCTATCAATATAATGTCATACGATTGAAAAATAGCACTATAGAGAGAATTCACCTGCTCATCGGTAATAATTATAATTTTACCTTGGGGCAAATAATCCGAAATATCTTTTATTAGCTCACCTATAAACAGTTGCGACATGCCGGATTGTCCTTGAACAGTGATTTTTTCCATAAAAAGACAATATTTTCTACAAAGGTATTGCATATTTCCGAAATAACCATTACTTTTGCAGTCCATTTTGAAAAATTCCTTAGTAGCTCAGTTGGTTAGAGCACCTGACTGTTAATCAGGGGGTCATAGGTTCAAGTCCTATCTGAGGAGCAAAATAGAATCAAGCCTTGCAGAAGATTGCGAGGCTTTTTTCGTTTTTCATTTGCATACAATTTGCATACAACTTCGGGATCAGGGGGAAAAGATGGTTGGTAGGATATTTTCAAGCAAAGATTTTAGCTAACCTAAAGATAAAGAACGGTATATCGCCTACACCCCTGAACTGAGTTCTAAACGCCTTGATCTTGGCATTAAAACTTTCAGCCGCAGCATTGGTAGCACGGTT
>JAVBSQ010000178.1:0-13141 GCA_031556695.1 Bacteroidales bacterium
AGGGGAGTGTCTGATAGGCTTTATTCCATCAGCGGTTTATACGCCTTAGCAGTTGAAATAGCAGAGGAATCGATTTATCCCGAGCACCGGCTCATTGCCGGAAATATCTTAGCCAATACGGCTGCCACCGACAAGTACATGGACGAATAATACGTATCCAGTTCTTCCGGCTTTACCCAACAAGCAGCAGTAATATCTTCTTCCGCCTGCGGAAGAAGTGTTTCAGTGCCCGTGTAGCTCATGGTATACCAATATGTTTTCTTTAAGAACAGCTGTGTACTTCCGGGCGTATAGATATCCTTATATATGTGGTAAGTATGCACTATAAAATCATTTAATATAAGGCCGTGTATACCACACTCCTCACTTACCTCGCGCAAAGCCGTTTCCTCCATACTTTCCCCCTCTTCCCCTTTCCCTTTAGGCAGATCCCAACAGCCATTCCGTTGTATCAATAAACAATTGCCGGAGGTATTGCGCACCAAACCACCGGCAGCCTCTACCAACTCAAACAGGCTGCATACATCCTGCATGGTTTCATCGGGATTTTCAGCATATAACCAAAGCTCCGGAAGGTTTTCATTTTGAATAAATTGAGCTATTAGTGGTTTTATTTCAGTTTTTTTTGTAACTTTGTGGGTTGTTGTTTTACAAATACCCAACAGCCGTTCATTAAAAAAGATTTTATACATCACAAAAGAAATTTAGCACAAAGATACTGCATTTTATGGAATCAATAGAAAAAACTATAGCCCGCCAACTCTTGGACATACACGCCGTTAAGTTAAACGTAGATGAGCCTTATACCTGGGCTTCAGGCTGGCATTCGCCTATTTATTGCGATAACCGGAAAATACTATCCTACCCCAGGGTTCGTAAACTTATTTATGAAAGTTTAGCCCGGCTGATAGAACAAAATTTTTCTAACATTGATATTATTGCCGGCGTAGCTACCGGCGCTATCGCTCATGGTGCTTTAGTAGCCGAAAAGATGGGAAAGCCTTTCATCTATATTCGCTCGGCAGCTAAAAGCCACGGACTGGAAAACCTTATAGAAGGCGAGCTGCCCCAAGGCGCCCGCGTAGTAGTGGTAGAAGACCTTATTTCTACCGGAGGCAGCAGCCTCCAGGCTGTGGAAGCAATACGCAAAGCAGGTGGTGAAGTGCTGGGATTAACAGCTATCTTCTCTTATAATTTCACCGTAGCCCGTCGTAATTTTGAAAATGCCAATTGCGAATTACACACCCTCACCAATTACATAACCTTGATTGAAGAAGCGCTACATTGTAAATATATCAAGGACTCCGATATAAAAACACTGGAGCAATGGCGTGAAAACCCTGATAAATGGCCCTTAGTATGATACAACGCATTCAAACTGTCTTATTGTTTATAGCAGCCGTACTGCTTACCTGTATGTTCTTCTACCCTTTCATTAATTTTGGAGAGGGGCAAATTCATTATACTGATTCCCTGGCCATGACGGTACTGTTGGTGGTGAGCACTGTGATCAGCTATATCAATATCTTCTTTTATAAGAAACGTACGCGACAAATACGCCTGTGTATCTTTAACTGCCTGGTTTTATTGGGATTTCAGGGCTACATTGCCTATTACATCTTCACTATGGGTAACGGCGCCGTATTTTCACTTACAGCCGCTTTTCCCCTCATTGCCGGTATATTTACAGTATTAGCCCTGCGCTATATTGCCCGCGATGAAGCAATGGTCAAAGCCTTGAGCCGCCTGCGGTAAACAATTATTATTCGGGTTTGGGAAGCCATCTAAGCTTCACCTGCTTATCTTCTTTTTCTTTATCCAGCAAGCGGTCGGCATTAGGACAGTTGTAGTTATGAACCTTTATCACCCCTCTGGTTATAAAGCCGAACACCTCTTCTCCATAATCTGTACTACAACATCTTGCCGCTACAAAAGGAGAATTCGCTAAACCCTTCACATCTGTCACCAAATAGTCTATTCCGGTAGTAGTTACTTTATCGTTATCAGTTTTACGTCTGATTATCCTTTCCGGCTTCTTCTCTGCCGGTTTACCGGTGAGCAGCTCCCGCACGTTGCTGATGTTTATTTTTTCATCGGCAATGGCGGCATAAAGTTCCAGGATACTCTTCAGCTTGAAATGCTTCAACAATACGTTTAGCACATCATCATTAAATTCTATTTTCCAATTTTTGAGCCTGCGCTCTAAAAGTTCCTTACCTGCAAGCGTAAGCTTAAGTTCGGCTTCCAGTAGTTTCTGCCTGATTTTATTTTTCGCCTTGGATGATACCACAAAATCCAGCCAGGCAGCCACAGGCTTTTGGTTCTTTGTGGTAGTAATAGCTACCACATCACCGGTACTGAGTTTCTCCTTGATGGGTACATGTTTTCCGTTCACTGTAGCGCCTGAACAACGGAGGCCAATGTTAGTATGTATCTCAAAGGCAAAATCCAACACGGATGCGCCGGCGGATAAACGCTTCAATTCACCCGTAGGGGTAAACACAAATATCTCGTCCGACTTGAAGTTCGGGAAATAATGCTTGTATTGGCTTTCCGGAGTTTCCAGCAGGGCGCGGATATTATCCAAAAAATCCTGCAAATTGTCGGAGCCTTTCAAACCTTTGTATTTCCAGTGTGCAGCACTCCCCCGCTCTGCCACCATATCCATGCGCACTGTTCTGATCTGTACTTCTATTGTCTTTCCCTGCTTGGTAGTGGCTGTAGTGTGCAGTGACTCATAGCCGCTGGCACGGGGTGTGGTAAGCCAGTCGCGCGTACGTTTGGTATCTGTTTTATAAAAAGTTTCAATAACGGCAAAAGCATCCCAGCAAAGCTCCACTTCCTTCTTGCGATCATCAAACGGTGCATCAATAATAATACGAATAGCAAAAATATCAAACACACCCTCAAAACTCACTTTCTGCGCCTGCATCTTGCGCCAAATGGAATAGATGGACTTGGTACGGCTTTTAATCTCATACTTCAAGCCTTTTCGCTTCAGTTCCTGCTCTACCGGTACTAAAAAATCATCAATCAACTGTTGGCGCTCCGTAACGGTACTTTTCAGCTTATTATTGATTAGGCGATAGGCTTCAGGCTCGGTAAAACGTAACGAAAGGTCTTCCAGTTCCCTTTTGATATTATATAAACCCAATTGATGAGCCAAAGGGGCATATAAAAGTAAGGTTTCAGCCGCTTTTTTCTCTTGTTTTTGTTTCGGGAAAAATTCCAGAGAACGCATCACCTCCAACCTGTCTGCCAGCTTAATGATAGTCACTCGCGGGTCATCAGAGTAAAGCACAAAGAATTTACGCAAATTGTCAGGTTCCAGCTTCGTATCCCTTAGGTTAATGGCTGATATCCTGTTCATACCCTTCACCATTTGGGCAATATCCATACCATAATGACTCACTATGGCCGACAGGGCTTTTTCTTGCATTTTAAATTCTAATTCGCCTTTTTTATCGCCTAATAAGTCAATAATTTTAGCGTGGTCAAAAGACTCATGCAATAAAACGGCTGTAGCAACAGAAGCTTGTAATCCTATATCTTGTACTAAAATACGGGCTACCTCCAGGGCATGGGCTATAAATGGATCTCCATTCTCGCGCCACCGGTCCGTCAGTGCCTGCTTTGACTGTTCAAAGGCGTCTTTCAGTAAATGGATATCAGCGGCAGTGCTGTTACGGCATGCTTGAACAATAGTGTCAAATAGTTGTTGTATATCCATTTGTGCTTACTTTATCTTCGCAAATGTAGCAAAAAAAGTCTAAAATAAAAATTTGCACCGGAATAAAAAATACGCTACCTTAGCGGGTTCGAATACATGAATTTTATATGAAAATACGTTATTTTTTAGCCACTGTACTCTTTGCCTCTTTATTTATATATGGTGCAGTAAAGCTGATGGTTGCCATGGTGGACCGTTTTGAGTTCCCGGTGGAGATAACCCTCCTGCCCCGTGATACCACCGCGGCACCCGTAGTAGTGGCGCAAGATCTTGCGCCACTATCCGAGCCCGAATCCGCCACAGAACCGGAACCTGTACCTGAGGCTGAACCCGAGCCTGAGCCTGTAGTGGTTAAACCGGAACCCATTGCGGAACCTGCTACGTCGGTCGTTACTACCAACCTGGAGGCCTTGGGCAAAACAACACCCACACAATGGGGTGAACATACCTCCGGTATTGTTAACCGTGTAAAAACAAATAGTGCAGAAGGTACGCGCACCTTATTCCTTACTATTAACGCCTACGCCAATAATATCCCTGAAATAAGTGAAACATTGGCCGCCAATAATATTAAAGCCACGTTCTTTGTCTCAGGTTACTTCATGCGCCGTAATGCTGAAATAGTAAAGCTATGGGCCTCCAACCCACTATTCAGCATACAAAACATGGGTAACCGTTGTCGCCCCCTCTCCACTCAGGGTAAATCAGCCTACGAAGTGGAAGGTACCGCCAATATACAAGATGCCTTGGACGAGGTAAAGAAAGGAGCTGACGCTATTGCTGCCGTTACAGGCAAACGCCCTAACCTCTACCGCTCTGCTACAGGCTACACCGACGAGGTGGCCGTAGCTGCCGTGAATACCATGGGCACCAAGGTCATTGGCTACGAAAAAGTGACCGACGGAGGAGGTGTCATAGCTGCTGAAGATATCAAAAACAACATTATCAATGCCGGCAACGGAAACATTCTGGTGATCAGCATTAACCCCTCTCACCCCAACATCTTAAAAGGTTTACAGGACGCCATAAGTGAAATAAAAGCGAAAAATCTTCCTGTGAAATTTGAGAAATTGTCTGATTACGAAAACGCTTTTGAAACTATTCGCTAAATGGCCGGCAGAAAAAGACGAAATTACCCCCTGCTCGAAAAGATCGAGATCACCGCACTGGCCGCCGAAGGAAAAGCAATAGCACGGCATGAGGGGAAGGTTATTTTTATACCCTACGCTGCCCCGGGCGACATAGTAAACGTGCAAATAACCGGCAGTCGTTCCGGCTATATGGAAGGCATAGTAACCGAATTCATACATAAATCAGAAAAACGTACCAGTCCTTTCTGTACTCATTTCGGCACCTGCGGAGGCTGCAAATGGCAACATATCCCCTACGCTGTGCAGCTTGAATATAAGCAACAGCAGGTGGTGGACCAGCTTACCCGCATAGGTAAATTTGAAAACCTGCCTATCACGCCCATCGTAGGCTCAGCCAACGAAAAGCACTACCGCAACAAACTAGAATACACCTTCTCCAACCGCCGTTGGCGCACGCCGGAGGAGATGCACCTGGAGCAGCCCGATACCTGCAGTGACGCCTTGGGCTTTCATATTCCCGGCTTGTTTGATAAGGTGCTCAACATTGATACCTGTCACCTTCAGCCCGAGCCCTCCAACGCCATACGCCTGGCCCTGAAAAAATATGCACAGGAAAAAGGCTTGTCCTTTTATGATATACGCCAACACAGCGGTTTCCTTCGTAATATTATCATACGCAATTCAGCCACCAGCGGTGAATTAATGATTGTTGTGGTATTTGGACATGAAGACGAGGAACAGCGCCGCAACCTGTTGGATTTTCTCATCAAAGAATTCCCGGCAATCACCTCTCTGCACTACGTCATCAACCAAAAGCAAAACGACACTATTAGCGACCGGGAAGTGATGTGCTATTTCGGCAAACCTCACATGGAAGAAACCATGGACGGCCTGGTATTTAAAATCAGCCCCAAGTCCTTCTTTCAAACCAACACCCAACAGGCACAACGCCTCTATGATCTGGTGCGCGAATATGCCCATCCGCAACCCAACGAGATACTATACGACCTTTATACCGGCACCGGCACCATAGCCCTTTATTTAGCCCGTAATGCCGCTAAAGTAGTGGGTATTGAATATGTACCCGACGCTATTGAAGACGCCAAAGAAAATGCACAGCGCAACGGCATCAATAATACCGCTTTTTATGCCGGCGACATGAAAGACCTGCTCACCCCCGCTTTCTTTGCGGAAAACGGCAGTCCGGACGTGTTGGTGCTTGACCCGCCACGCGCAGGCATTCACCCCGACGTGGCAAAAAACGTACTCACCTGCGGAGCAAAACGACTCGTTTATGTAAGCTGCAATCCCGCCACACAGGCTCGCGACATGGCTTTGTTATCCCCTGTTTATCAAATAAAGAAAGTCCAACCGGTGGACATGTTCCCCCATACCCATCATGTAGAAAATATTATTTTAGCTGAAAAAATATAGCTATGAATATCAAGCTCACATTGCGGTACGTAGGTTTAGTGCTGGCGCTCAATGGCGCTTTCATGCTCCTGTCGGCCTTGGTGGCCTTGTTGAATGATTTCGACAGCTCTTTCTTTCCCTTGCTGGAAGCGGGAATTATTGTTGTGGTAACGGGATTATTTCCTTATAAATTAGTAGAACCCGAATCAAATATCACCACCAAAGAAGGCTATTTTATTGTTATCTTCTCGTGGATTGCCTGCTGCCTGGCTGGTATGCTCCCCTACCTGCTGTGGGACTGGAATTTTGGAGTAGTCAATGCCTTCTTTGAAAGCGCCTCCGGCTATACTACCACCGGCGCCAGCATTATCTCTAACATTGAAGCCCTGCCTAAAGGATTAATTTTTTTCCGTTCCTGCACCGCATGGATAGGTGGTATGGGCGTGGTGCTCTTCCTCCTCCTCTTCCTGCCCACCATGAGAACATTGAAGCAGCGATTAGCCAAGGTGGAAATATCCAACCTCTCCAAAGATAATTTTAAATACCGCACCCAACAAACCGTACGTATCATAGGCGGACTATATGTGGGTATGACCGTTGCTGAAACCATACTCTTATGGTTGGCCGGCATGGAATTTTTTGATGCTGTAAACCACTCCTTCAGCACGGTGGCCACCTGCGGTTTCGGCACTAAAAATGCCAGTATTCAGTACTTTGACAATGCGGCCATAGAAATGATCATGACGGCTTTTATGTACCTTTCCGGCCTTCATTTCGGCTTGATCTTCCTTTTGGTCAGCGGACATCCGCAAGCCTTCCTTCGCTCCCCTGTTATTCGTTTTTACACCACTACCCTCCTTATAGGAATAATTTTAATAGCCTTCAATTTAACTTGGACAAATAATGCCGATTCATGGTGGACGGCGTTACGGCTAAGTTCCTTCCAGGTTGTATCAGTAGCCAGCACCAGCGGCTTTGCCACCGCCAACACTTCCGTATGGCCTACTTTTAGTGTATTCATACTTTTTTACTTCATCTTTCAATGCGCCTGCTCCGGCTCCACCGCAGGTGGTATCAAGGCCGACCGCATACTCATACTGCTCAAAGGAATTAAAGCCCAAATAAAGAAACTGCAACACCCCAATGCCATCATACACATGAGAATGGGCAATACGGTACTGGAGGCGGACATCATTACCTCTGTGTCCATCTTTATCATGCTTTACCTTATATTTGTATTTGTGGGTGCGCTGCTCTTGTCCCTCATGGGCTTGAATGGCCTCACCAGCTTCTCCGCGTCTGCTGCTTGCATGGGCAATGTAGGCCCCGGCTTTGACCTGGCCGGCTCCATGACTAATTATGCCACTTTTCCCTTCCCTGCTAAGCTCCTACTGGCTTTTCAAATGTTGTTAGGCCGTTTGGAAATCTACTGCTTTATCCTCGTTTTCACCGCCAGGAATTGGAAGTAAGAGTTGAAAATGCTTAGACAGCACTTATGCTAAGATTAAATTGGCGTCAATTTGTAATGTTTTGTGTAACATTTGAGCTGTTTTGAATGTGGGATTACATTTTCCCGTTAAAATTTCGTTAATACGAGAAACACTAATACCAAGCATTTTTGCCAATGCTACTTGAGTTAACCCTCGCTCGTTCATACTTGATTTTATAACCTCCGGCAAGCTTGGCATCCGAACAGGATAATGCACCTCTTCATAGTCTGCAACTAGTTCGGAAAGCAAATCCAGTTCTATAAAATCCTTGTTATCCGTTGGCGTATCATTGCCAACTACAACTAATAATTCATTGATACGTTCGCATGCTTTTTCGTACTGTTGTTCTGTTTTTATTGCTGCCATTGCTATTATGTAATTAGATGGTTGTACAATCTATTTTGTCATATTCCCTGTGTGTGCCAATAAACCTGATGTAAACTTTCTTTGAAGCAAAAATTATAATGGCCACTAACCGATAATCATTCCCTTTAATATTAAATACAAACCGGTTATTTCCAACGTAGTCTACCGATGAAAATGTTTTCTTTATATCGTTTAAATTGTTCCATGAAGCCGCTTCTGTTATATGAAACCACTTACAGAGAGGCATTTCTGCATCTGCATGAATGACTGAAAATTCTTTAATACGTTTAAAAGAAAGTATTCGCATAAAATTAATTTGCGCTACAAAGGTAGTACTATTTTCTAAAAAACAAAAATATTTTCCAAAAAACAATTTTATTTCCTATACGGCGGATACATTTTAATATCTTTCATAGCCTCTATACCAGGCACTTGACACAGCACTTCCTACTCCTGCTCCTAAAATCCCGGCACCTGCTCCAATAGCAAAAGAACCTAATCCTTCCGCATTAAATTGTGCACCATTAAATGCCCAATTCAATATCCTGCCAGTAAATCCTCTATTTTGGCATAATCACTTACCCACTTGAGAGTCAGCAATACGGCTAATATTTCCAATAAGCATTTGATAATATAGGTGTTGGAAAGTAAAAAATAAGGGGTTGGTATGTACTGTGATAATACCAGTATTAATGCTGGCAGCAATTGTATAAACACCACACACCATAAGATTGCCGCTATATTTTTAGGCAATCTTTCAGTCACACCTCTTTCGTACAATATACGTTTCGATTCGCGGTGCAACTCGTTCATTATCCTATAAGGTCTATAAAGCTGTAATATGGGAACAAACATACCCCCCACCGCCCATCCGGTACGATATAGCAAGCGAGTACCTTTTAATTGCCTCAAGTTGTAATAGGCACGGTGAAACCATTGCAAAAACACAATGAGGCTTAATAAATCTATAATCAAATATGCCAAAGCGAAAGCCATTTGTGCAAAAACGGTAGCAGTAATAGCGGCGAGAGGTATTTGGCTACTGTTTATAATCATCAACATTAATTTCTGCATCAAACCTTCCATGAATATCATAGGTATTTGCATGGCGGCACAAACCCATAGGAGAATAATAGCCATCTGCGCCCTTTCTTTATTGGGGCGCAGGGCTACGGCATTAGTCGTTATTTTAGCCCTTTCCGGCTTAGGCAAGATGAAACCGCAGGCTCTACAGTATTTTTGAGCGGCATCGTTTGCTGTACCGCAGTGGGTGCAATGAGTTTGTTGCATAGGTTATACTTTATCCCAAAAAGCGAATTCCTATTGTAAAGTCTATTCTCCCTAAGTTTTCCCGCTGATTGTTTGGTAAAGTTTGCTTTTCCGAATTATAATAAAAATCTGAAAAACTACCGCCCAATAATGATAGATTCAAACCCAAAGCAACATGTTTTGACAGTCCTATATCATAGCCAATACCTAATACTACACCAAACGCATTAGCCGTTATCAAGCCTTCTTGAGAATAATACTTGCCACTATCCCTATACCGTAAGTAGCCCAATGAAAATTCTGTAATAAAGGCATTTTTCTTAGTAGCACTTAATATCCGTAAATTACACACAGGTCCTATATAAAAAGTAGTTGTATGATCTTCGTTGGGGTAACTGCTTGCTGAGGCTATGAACGTAGAAAATTTAGCCCCCAGTCCCCAATAGTTATTAAAATGATAATTAATATCTGCTCCAAACTGAAACCCTAATCGCAATTGGTCTATATAGCTAGATGAGGCACTTCCAACAGCTGATGCAATACGATATCCTCCACCCAAGGAGAAACCGAACCGCCAGGGCATATATGTTTGCTGAGTATAAGTATAATTTGAAATTTCAGCTTTCGACACTTCCGGATTTGCATAAAAATTACGTTGCATACTAGAAACCTTAGATCTCTCAATCAGCGTCTTTCTGACATCTTCTTTATGTTTGAAGGTAAAATAAATATATTCTTTGTCCTCCTTGGTTATTTTGCAATTCAAAGAATCAGAACCAATTACCAGCAAATCTTGCGCTTGTACAGCCGACACGATTGTTAGGTATACAATTAAAAATAATAATATCTTTCTCATTTTTTTTGTTGTTTTTTAGTCAATATAGCTTGAAATATTTTTTCCCCTACTGCAGGATCTACTATCATAATTGTTGGCCGCCCCACAAATACACCCATCTTCGTAGCACAATATATATAATATTCTTTACCAAATTCAATATTAATAGGCACTTCTGTTTTCGACTCTGTCTTTGCCCATAAAGTATTTCTATCATCCTTAGTTACCTTAATGGTTTGGGCATAGTTATTTTTTACCGTACAAAGGGGTATGTCACCCAAGTGGAGATCATAGTTTAATGCCATTCCCATAGTGCTGGTTCTATATATATGAAGCAAAGCGTAGCCTGCACTATCTGTAATGGCAGGCTGAATTTGCCTCGTCTTAAATACAAGATCTGTATCTATCAATAAGACTTTCGCAACAATCCTATGGCAGCTACTCCAAAAATCCGGTAGTTTGTGAGAGATAATCAATAATCCGTTGCCTCCTGCTTTACGAGTTTCTTCAATGGCGGTTGAGATTACCGTTTCATAATTGCAATTAGTAGAAAAACCTGAATCTCCAATTTCTATTGTACCCAACTCTTTAATGACAGGTGGTAAAGAGTCGTTTGTATTAAAAACATAAACCTCTTTGTCATAAGCTAAAACTTCAATCTTCTCCGAAGAGGTTATCTGTGTTGCCACCTTTGGTCCGCAGGAGCACAGACTCATAAATAGAGCCACGAAAAAAAGCAATGATATATTTTTCATATATAATCTATTCATACACAACTTTCCTATCTTTTTAATTTTATAAAATTTCCAAAGCCACAAAACTCCACGGCTAAATTAATTGAGAGACCTTGCAAATCTGTATAATAATTAGCTCGTGCCACATAAAGGCGGCCTCTAACCGACAATTCAACATTTTCTTTTACTCCCAAAAAAGGATCCGGAATAAAGGAAACAGTTTTCTTGAATTTATAATCCGCATTCAAACCAAAAATGAAATTATAATCCGTATAACTGACCAGGTCTTCGTTTTTCTTACTGCCCTTCGACAATCCCGAAATACCAAGACCGGCAAAAGGAGTGAGTTTCCATTTGGCATTATCTATTACAGCATAGCCATAAGATAAATCTAAAAGGGCAAAGTGAGCACTTTTACCTTTTACCCATTCTTGATAATCAGATTTCACCCCCGAAAAAGCAAGAGTTGCATTAAGAAAAAGAATTGAACGTTTATAAGCCACATCAAATCCAAACAGAATATTAAATGTAGGCAAGAAGTGCTCACCCAGCGATCCTGTAAATATTCCTCCACCTAATCCCGCATGAAGGGCATACCCAAAGCTTCGCTTTTCGTAAGTAGGAATATTTTTATAATTTTCTGTCATAGCCAATTCACTAGTAATTTTCTCCTGCCAAGTATCAATCATAGCAGAATTTTGACCGGCAGCCGTCATCTCTCTAAACTCCTTAATTCTTTTGCTACAGTCAACTTGAATTACCTGTAATGCATATACAGCAGCATAAGAAGAGGTTAAGTCATCTATTACATATTGCAATTTTCTAGCATACAATTCGGCAATATCAAATATTACCTGATTATATTTCAAATACTGCTCCGTTTTATAATAGGGCAATATCCATGATATTTTTTGATCAAGAGTACACAGTGCCTCAAATCTCCTAATAGTTGTATCTTTGTGTTTTATCTTAACCTCCTTGTAGCTAATAATAACACCCAAATAAGATATGTCATGATATATCGTAGCCACTCTCTTCTCGGCTTCACCCGTTTTTTCTCCTTTGAAATCAGCCCATGTTAACCGTCCATCTGTCCATAGTCGTTGGTTATCCTGCGCCTTAAGCACCACAAACAGACAAACGAATAGGGAGAATAGTATATATCTCACCATCTGCAACTTTATTTTCTTCATAAACATTGATATGTTACCACAAATATATGCAAAAAAACAACAATTACAACTTATAGTTTAATATTATAGTGAAAGTTTTACACTTCAATTACCAATTTCAGCCCGCTTGGAAGAGACCGTGACTTGGCTACAGGTGTTTTGTTATTCAATTTGTTTTAATTCCTCATTCAATCGCTTTATTTTTTCAATCAATTCATCAAAAGACAATGATTCGCCGTAAATCATCGTTTGCATTTTATTATAATCGTCTTTCCATTTTGCAATTACACTTTCGGGTGGTATAATGTTAAGCGTTTGTGGCGAAAGTGTATTGTAATCAAAATCTTTCATTGCAATAAACGTGCGGCGATGTGCAACTATAGATTGAAATAAGTCTTTGTCTTTTAATGCGTTTTCTACAATAGGTGTGCCTGCCATTCTCGCTAAATCGTATAAATGCCGGCTCATTCTTTCCACCCGCACTTGTTCGCTTGGTTTGGAAAATTCCTCGTGCAACAAACAAACTTTTTCCAAAAATGTACGTTCGGTTACAACAGAATTGATTACAAAAGGTTTTTCAGAAAATGTTGCCCGCGAGAAATGCTTTTCAACAAACGACTGTATTTTTACTTTTTCCAATGGTTCTTTCATTGAGCGACCGCCAATTTCCAACACAACGGTATTTCTGATATATGGGCTTGCTCTGAAAACAGATTTGTATTCCACAAATACTTTTTCGGGGTCAATGGTTGTTTCAGTTGTGATATCCATTTTTACAGAAAACAAGTCGGCAGGAACACTGTCAGTCTTCATTTGACGAGCCAAATCAAATTGTAAATCGGTGCGTACAAATTTACAAGCCGATTTCCTCAAATTTTTACTGATTTGTTTAACGGTAAAAGTATCGCCGAGAAATCCGAAAAATTCACGATTAATGGCAATGTTTGCAGGAAAATCATAACGCTAAAAGTATTTTGCGAATCCAAATGGGTATCAATTTTATGTCCGTTTCAAATTCTTGTTTTGTGATATTTGAAAAAT
>JAVBSQ010000118.1:0-8947 GCA_031556695.1 Bacteroidales bacterium
GGTGGATTGGCCACTACCGTATCAAACTTCATCAGTCTATCGCCTTCCAATAGCTTAGGGGAACGCAAAGTGTCCCCCCAGCGAATAGTAGCATTGTCAAATCCGTGCAGGAACATATTCATCATGGCCAATGCCCATGTACTACCATTAAGTTCTTGCCCATAGAGCGAAAAGTTATCATTGCCGACTTCTTGCCCTGCTTTAATTAATAACGAGCCGGAGCCGCACGTCGGATCACATATCCGCGCACCGGGATTACTTTTTGTTAGCTTGGCAAGCAATGAAGAAACTTCGGCAGGAGTGAAGAAATCTCCGGCTTTTTTACCGGCATCGCTTGCAAAAGTCGACACCAGAAACATATAAGCATCGCCGATCACATCATTACTTTCCAAATGCGATGAATCGAAATTTAGTTTACTGTCTGAAAAATCAATTAATAAATTCTTTAATCTGGTATTTTTATCTTTAGTATCACCCAAATTGCTGCTATTGAAATCAATATTTCTGAAAATACCGCTACCGTCTTCGCTACTCATTTTTTCACGATTGGCTTCTTCCAGGTTGGCTAACGCAATATTAATCAATTCGCCTATATTGTTTTCATTACGGTGCTCGTATAAGTAATTGAATGAACTTTCTTCAGGAACATCGAATCGTTCGCGCTTCATAGCTCTCCGGGCACGTTCTTCGTCATTGTTGTAACGAGCTAGATATTCCTTGTATTTCGAATCATAGACATCACTCACATACTTGAGAAAAAGCATGGTTAAAATGTAGTCTTTGTATTGACTGGGATCTATTACTCCCCGGAATGTATCACAGGCTTTCCAAACTATGCGATTGATATCCTGTTGTGCTATTTTATTATCCATAAAATTATGATGTTATTTTGTTATTTCAATCAGTTGATGTTGTGTCAATTTGTTGCGCAGATCCGAAATTTGCAGATAAAGCTTCTGTTCTTGGCGTTGTAATCGGGCAACCTCAACTATTTTTTGTTGTATTTTCATAAGCGGAATGCTGATTTCATAATCTTCCACCAATGTTTTTCCGATCGAAGGAATGGAAGTGCCAATAGCATTTACTTTGAAAAATGCAAGAGAATCTTCTCTGTTTAAAATCCAACATAAATAATCAGGTGCAATAATGGCGCGGTCTATGATTCTGATAACCAAAAAGGACGAGGAAGCTACCGCTTTACCCATTCTTTCATCAAATACAGTACAGAAATTAGATGTTCCTTTTGCTGCAAATACTAAATCTCCATCTAATAGCAGGTGGTTCTCTATTTTACTATCAAGTTCCAATGTTGGCTTGGGAAGCAAAAATTCACCCTCTACTCTATTAAAATCACTTACCTGCAAGCAGCAAACTTTCCCCTCCGGTACTTCTTTTATATAGGCACCGGAACGAATAATTGCTATGTCTTGTATTTTTTTTTGCATTCGAGGTTTAATTTTGTAATTTTGCTACAAAGATAGAAACAAAACCCAAATCAACAAAATATATTTCAGTAGAAATTCTACTAAAAATAAACATAGAAAATAAAAAAACATTATAATGCTAATTGTAAGCGCATTAATATTTATGTATTTGGTACGATTAGGAGCAAGCAACTCCTATCCCATCTCCTCAAACAACCGGTCAATTTCCCTCCTGTCTTTTTTGGTGGGACGGCCGGTGCCCGGATCACGTTGTATAAATACCCCAATACTGCGTTTCTCTAATTTAGCCAATTCCTCCTCCGGAGTGATATTTTCAACATATAAGGAAACATTCTTGGCCGGTTGACGGTTCTCTATGAAATCCAACACTTTGTAACTATAGACAACCTGCATTTTACGAATGGTAATAATATCCCCTATTTTGATATCCCGTGAGGCTTTCACCTCTACCCCATTCACTTTTACCTTGTTGCTCTTACAAGCATCGGCTGCCTCACTGCGTGTTTTAAATAAACGCACAGCCCATAAGTATTTATCTATCCGTACTGTTTCCATAATTATTGGCAAAGATGAAAAAAAAATTGTATATTTGCTGACTTTTAACCGAAAAAACAATGAAAACAACAGCTTTTACACAGTATCATATTGATTTAGGCGCCAAAATGGCTCCCTTTGCAGGCTATAATATGCCTATTGAATACGTTGGTATCAACGAAGAGCACCAAACTGTTCGTGAGAAAGTGGGTGTATTTGATGTAAGCCACATGGGCGAAGTATGGGTAAAAGGCCCTAATGCCTTAGCTTTTGTTCAATATGTAACCTCTAATGACGTTGCTTTACTTACCCCCGGTAAGATACAATATTCTTGTTACCCTAACGGAAAAGGTGGCATTGTTGATGACCTGTTGGTGTACTGCATTGATGCAGAAACCTATCTCCTGGTAATTAATGCAGCCAACGTACAAAAAGACTGGGAACACATGTGCAGCATCGCACCTAAATTCAACCTCACTCCCGGCAAAGAACTATATAACGCTTCAGACGAAATCTGCCAACTCGCTGTTCAAGGCCCTTTAGCTTTGAAAGCCATGCAGAAGATATGCGATCAGCCCGTAGAAGATATGGAATACTACACCTTCAAGAAATTGAATATCGCCGGTATTCCAAATGCTATCTTCTCTACCACCGGTTATACCGGATCAGGCGGCTGTGAAATTTATGTAGCTAACGAAGACGGCGCCAAACTATGGAAAGCTGTATTTGAAGCCGGCGCTGAATTCGGCATCAAACCTATTGGATTAGGTGCCCGCGATACCTTACGCCTTGAAATGGGTTTTTGCCTTTATGGAAACGACATTGACGATACCACCTCCCCTATTGAAGCAGGACTAGGCTGGATCACCAAATTCAGCGAGGCGAAAGGCGATTTCATGGATAAAGCCACGCTACTGAAACAAAAAAACGATGGTGTAACCCGCAAGCTCGTAGGTTTTGAAATGGTGGATAAAGGTATTCCTCGTCACGGCTACGAACTAGCTGATGCCTTAGGCAATGCTATCGGAGTAGTAACCTCCGGCACCATGGCTCCTTCACTAAAGCTGGGAATTGGCATGGGATATGTACAACCTGCTTTCGCTAAAGCTGACACGGAGATTTTCGTAAAAGTGCGCGAACGCCTCTTAAAAGCAAAAGTCGTAAAAACTCCGTTTTACAAACGCTAAGCGTTAGACGTTAAGCGTTAAGCAAAAAAATATAATTGCTCTTAACGCTTTACCCTTCACGCCTCACAATTTGACAATTTTCAAAAAAATATTAATACCAAATCATGAGTAAAAAGGAAAAAAAATTCATTACCTGTGACGGTAACTACGCCGCGGCACACATCGCTTACATGTTCAGCGAAGCTGCAGCTATTTATCCCATCACACCCTCATCAACCATGGCTGAGTATGTTGACGAATGGTCGGCTTACGGCAAGAAAAACATTTGGGGCGAAACTGTAAAAGTAGTTGAGATGCAAAGCGAAGGCGGAGCTGCCGGAGCTGTACACGGCTCATTGCAGGCCGGAGCCCTCACCACTACCTTTACCGCATCACAAGGTCTGCTGTTGATGATTCCTAACATGTACAAAATTGCCGGAGAGCTACTGCCCGCCGTATTCCACGTGTCCGCACGCGCTTTGGCTGCACAGGCCCTTTCTATCTTTGGTGACCACCAAGACGTAATGGCTGCCCGCCAAACCGGTTTTGCTATGTTAGCTTCAAGCAGTGTACAGGAAGTAATGGATCTTTCAGCCGTATCTCATTTGGCTGCATTGAAATCACGCGTTCCTTTCCTAAACTTCTTTGATGGTTTCCGCACCTCGCACGAAATTCAAAAAATTGAATTGATCGAAGCTGATGAGCTTAAAGGCATGTTGAGCGAAAAAGCACTGGCAGCTTTCCGTAGCCGTGCCCTCAATCCTAACAAACCTAATACCCGTGGTACCGCACAAAATCCCGATGTTTATTTTCAAGCTCGTGAAGCGGCTAACCCCTTCTACGATGCTGTTCCCGATATCGTTGCCCGCTACATGGGTGAGATCAGCGAACTCACCGGTCGCCCCTATCTGCCTTTCGTATATTACGGAGCAGCCGACGCCGACCGCGTAATCATCGCCATGGGTTCTGTATCCGACACCATAAAAGAAACAGTTGACCACCTTAACGCCAATGGCGAAAAAGTAGGTGTGATCACCGTTCACCTCTACCGTCCTTTCTCTGCCAAATATTTCTTACGTGTCTTGCCGGCAACCGCTAAACGCATTGCTGTACTTGACCGTACAAAAGAACCCGGCGCTAACGGTGAGCCTTTGTACCTCGACGTAAAAGAAGTACTTTACGGTAGCGAAAATGCTCCCGTAGTAGTTGGTGGTCGTTATGGCTTATCTTCTAAAGATACTACGCCCGCACAAATCATGTCCGTATATGAAAACCTAGCTCTCAATGAACCTAAAAATGGTTTCACTGTAGGTATTGTTGACGATGTTTCATTCAAATCATTACCCCAAAAAGAAGAAATCAGTCTCGCTAAAAAAGGCACAACTGAATGTAAATTCTACGGTTTGGGTTCTGACGGTACCGTAGGTGCTAACAAAAACACCATCAAAATTATTGGTGAAACAACACCTAAATACTGTCAGGCATACTTTGCTTACGACTCTAAAAAATCAGGCGGATTCACCTGCTCACACTTGCGCTTCGGTGACAACCCCATCACCTCACCTTACTTGGTATCTACCCCCGACTTCGTTGCCTGCCATGTATTCTCTTACCTTGGCAAATACGATGTGCTAAGAGGCATCAAAAAAGGCGGTACTTTCTTACTTAACAGCAGCTACAGTCTTGAAGAAACCAAAAAACGCTTACCTGATTTCGTAAAACGTACGTTGGCCGATAAGAAAATCAATTTCTACATCATCAATGCTACTGCCATCGCTGAAGAGATTGGTTTAGGCAACCGTACCAATACTATCTTGCAAGCTGCCTTCTTCAAAATAGCCAACGTCATTGACTATACCCAAGCGGTAAAAGAAATGAAAAAAGCTATCGACAAGAGCTACGGTCAAAAAGGTGAAGACATCGTGAAGATGAACTACGCGGCCGTTGATGCCGGTGATGCTGCTGAAAAAGTAGAGATCCCTGCAGATTGGGGTACCTTGAGCAGCAAATTTGAAGCCGACACTCACAACCGTCTGGCCCCGGAATGGGTTAAACATGTAGCCGATGTTGTCAACGCACAAAACGGTGATGACCTCCCCGTTAGTGCTTTCTTGAACTACGAAGACGGTGTTATGCCCGGTGGCTCTGCTGCTTTCGAAAAGCGTGGTATTGCTACCAACGTACCCGAGTGGATTCCCGCCAATTGTATTCAATGTAACCAATGCTCCTACGTTTGTCCCCACGCAGCTATTCGCCCCTTCCTTTTGACCAGCGATGAGTTGAAAGCTGTTCCCGGCGGACTGGAAACTATACAAGGCGCTGCAGCTTTCAAAGATTATCAATTCCGCATCCAATTGACACCGCTTGACTGTTCCGGTTGTGGCAATTGTGCCGACGTATGTCCTTCCAAAACAAAAGCTTTGGTGATGAAACCGTTGGAATCGCAAATGAAAGAGCAAGCCCACTTTGATCACTTACATACACATGTAGGCTACAAAGATAGCATTCAAGATAAAAAACAAGCTATTAAACCCAGTCAGTTTGCCCAACCCCTGTTCGAATTCTCCGGTGCTTGTGCCGGTTGCGGTGAAACTCCTTACATCAAAACCATTACCCAATTGTTTGGTGACCGCATGATGGTAGCTAATGCTACCGGTTGTTCATCTATCTATGGTGGTTCATTCCCCGCTTCACCTTACACTTGCAATAAAAATGGACAAGGTCCGGCTTGGGCTAACTCTTTGTTTGAAGACAATGCAGAGTTCGGTTTAGGTATGCGCTTTGGTACCGAACGCCTGCGTGACCGTTTGGCAACTCTTATGCTGCAAGGACAGGAGTGCAGCCAATGTACCTCTGAAGAAAAAGCACTATTCGCTGAGTGGATCAGCAACCGCGATAACGCTGAAAAAACACGCGAAATCGCCGCTAAACTTATTCCTTTAGTAGAAAAATGCGGTTGTGATATCTGCAAAGAAATTTACCAACTGAAAGACTACCTCGTTACCCGCTCACAATGGATCTTCGGCGGCGACGGTTGGGCTTATGACATCGGATACGGCGGATTAGACCACGTCTTAGCTTCAGGCGAAAATGTAAACGTGCTGGTTATGGATACTGAAGTGTATTCAAACACCGGTGGTCAATCATCAAAATCTACACCCGCAGGCGCTGTGGCTAAATTTGCTACCTCCGGTAAACGCATTCGCAAAAAAGACCTTGGTATGATGGCTATGAGCTACGGCTATGTATATGTAGCACAAGTTGCCATGGGATCAAATCAAGCTCAATACTTCAATGCTTTGAAAGAGGCTGAAGCCTACGATGGACCTTCACTCATTATTGCTTATTCTCCTTGTATCAACCACGGTTTGAAAGGGGGCATGGGCGTATCACAGCGTGAACAAAAATTGGCTGTTGAATGTGGATATTGGCACTGCTACCGCTACAATCCCATGTTGGAAAAAGAAGGCAAAAACCCCTTCTCTCTAGACAGCAAGGAGCCCGATTGGAGCAAATTCCAAAACTTCCTGCAAAGCGAAGTTCGCTACAGCTCATTAAGCAAAACCTTCCCTAACGAAGCAAAAGAACTCTTTGCTTTAACGGAAGAATTTGCCAAATGGCGCTATAACAGTTATAAACGATTAGCTGCTCAATAACAATAATTTAAGCCTGACAGTTAATCCTGTCAGGCTTTTTTTAAACATTAAGCATTATGAAAAAAATTTTATACCTCACTTGCCTACTTTCAGCGGGACTACTATTCACCGCTTGCAGTAAAAGTAACAACGAAGATCAAGCTACTGCTATAAAAACTTTCAATAGCACAGATAGCAAAATTTTACCCGATGGGACAACTTTTAAAGATGTAATTTTGTTAACCACAGGGTTATACAAAGAAGAGGTTGTGCTATGTTCTTGTAATCTTACCTTTTCACATGAAAAAACTTCAGGAGGATCATCAACCAGCGGATCCTTTCAACAAAATTTATCTGACAGCCCTTACCTGTTCAAATTTACAGGTAATGTAGTAAAAGTACCCGTTCTCAATAGCAGCCTGGATAGTTCAAAAGATAATTTCATTGAAATTACAACTCACAGCAATCGATCTGTGTCCTATCGCTATGAGTTATGGTATACCTCTCCCGCTTTTGGGCAGATTACCGGCACCGGTGCTATACAGCCCAAGTAAGAAACGCAACAATAGATGCCAAATATTTGGCATCTATCTCATCAAAGTCATTCAACCGCTCACTATCCACATCGAGCACTCCTCGGATCTTTCCCTCTACAAAAATTGGAACTACGATCTCCGATTTGGAAGCAGAGCTACAAGCGATATGCCCCGGAAACTGTTCCACATCCGGAACAACAATGATTTTCTCCGACTTCCATGATGTGCCACACACCCCACGCCCATAAGCAATACGTGTGCAAGCAATAGGCCCTTGAAAAGGGCCTAGCACTAATTCTTTATTCTTAACTATATAGAAACCCACCCACCAAAAATTAAACACCTCTTTCAGTGCTGCTGCAATATTAGCCATATTGGCTATATGATCAGACTCTCCCTCTAACAATGATTTTAGTTGAGGAATAAGCGCCCTATATTTTTCTTCTTTGGTGAAACTCAAAGGAATCATCAATGTATCAGCCATACTCTCGTAATTATTAATTCGTAATTCGTAATTGATCAATAAAAGCGCCTTCTCTCTTCACATTATGCAAACTAATACCTTGTAGATTTGCAGCAGCTTCCCATAATCTGGAACGATAAACGGGCACTGAGGCATCAAGAATAACCTTCTCCGGAGAATATAATGCCAAAGCTTTAGAAACATTCATATGTGCTTCCGCTGTCACTATAAGATAATCGACAGCTACCGGTAGTGTTATATTTGTAGACGTTTTATTCAGCACTTTAATAATTTTGTCTTCAAAGATAATGAAATTTTTATACGTACAGATATGATTTTGCTGCGTATCTCGTATATCGGCATTTACATCAAGTACATTTATCGGACGGTCGGCTATGCCGCCGGCAATAAAAAATGACTGTAAATTAAAATCAAAAGTTTGAGTTATGTTGGCAGTATCACGCAGTGCCAAGCTATTATGTCCATCTATAAAATGAATATAAGAAGCATTTTTCACATTATAAACAGCAAGGACCCTTTGTTGGTCGTGCTGCAGACTGTACCAAGTGTTCAAGGTAAAGAAACAAGCTATTAAACAAGCCGACCAATAAATAAAGCGTTTATTCTTAAATTCGACATAACAAGCTAGCAGTGATACTATACCTACCAATACCCATAACTGCACAAAGCTTACGGGTATATTATTACTCACCGAGCCCGGCAATGATTCGGTGAAACGCACACCCGCATTCAATAAATAAAGTGACCAATGTAAGAGTTTTGCCGTAAGCACAGCCATAAATGGTATCCAATTTATAAGCAAAAGTCCCACGCTTATATAAGTAACCAAAGCAGTAAGCGGAATCACCCATAAATTAGTCAGCATAAAATAATTAGGAAATTGATGGAATAAAAATAAGGATACCGGCAAAGTTCCCAATTGTGCCGCCAGTGACACACTGCAAACCTGCCAAATATGTTCCAATATTTTATTGCGTACATACATCGCCTTATAAATAAAAGGTTGAAAATAGACTAATGAGAGTAAGGCTAAATAAGAAAGTTGAAATCCCGCATTAAATACGTCAAAAGGGTGGAAAAGACAGATAAAGAAGGCTGAGGCGGCCAAAGAGTTATATACACTTATATCCCGCTGCATCATTTTACC
>JAVBSQ010000027.1:0-9141 GCA_031556695.1 Bacteroidales bacterium
CCCGTTTTTAAGGTTTTAATGGTTTCAGGGGTGTATTTGCCTGCGCGTGCTTCCTGCAGTTTATTAAAAGGGATAAATTCATAGAATACGTCATTGCCGGTGAGCAGCAGCATAGAGGGGTCGGAGGGGTCATCTTGAAAAGCAAAAAATCCTTCGGAGGCGTTGTAGATGTCCACATAGTGCATGGCATCAGAGGGAATGAGCTCGCGGTATTGTTCGCGGTAAGGGGTAAAGTTGATGCCGCCATGCATGAAAAGTTCAAGCTTAGGCCACACTTCCAAAAGGTTATTTTTTCCGCTAACCTCCAATATTTTTTTCATCAGTACCAAATTCCATGAGGGTACGCCGGCAAAGGAGGTGATATTCTTCCCTATGGTTTCTTTGGCTATTTGTGCTACTTTTGCTTCAAAGTCGGCAATCAAGGTAGTTTCACGCTTGGGTGCACGACGAAATTCAGCGTAGCGCGGGGTGTTTTGTATGAGTATGGCGGAGAGGTCGCCGCTGTGGATATGCTTGTGAAGCTCATCAATACGGTGGCTGCCGCCGAGGGTAAGTGAACGGCCCGCCAGCAGTTGCGAATGAGGGTATTGATAAAGATAGTTGGTGATGAGATCTTTGGAGCCCCGGTAGTGGCAACGGTTCAGCACTTCTTTGGTTACAGGGATAAACTTACTTTTGCCGGCGGTGGTACCGCTTGATTTGGCAAACCAGCTTACCGGGGTATTCCATAAAATGTTTTTCTCGCCTGCGCGCATCTTGTCGATGTAAGGCAGCAGATCATCATATTCAGAGATGGGTGCCAGGCGTTGAAAATCGTCAATAGAATGGATATCGGAAAATTGATGATCAGCAGCAAAGGCAGTGCCTTCGGCGCCATTCAGCAACTGTTGGAACACCTTCAATTGGGCATTCCATGGTCGGTTGCGGTAAGCATCAATTTCTTTTAAACGGCCGGAAGTAACCAGCCTGGTGAGCTGTGTAATCATCTTCGTCTTATTCCACGGTTACGGATTTGGCTAAGTTGCGCGGCTGGTCCACATCGTTGCCTTTGGTAACGGCAATGTGGTAAGCCAACAGTTGAAGGGGAACGGAGGCAATCAGCGGCACAAGGCATTCTTCGGTTTCCGGAATTTCAATACAGTAATCGGCCAGCTCCCTAACCACCTGGTCGCCCTTGGTGACAATGGCAATTATCCGTCCCTTGCGGGCTTTGATTTCCTGTATATTGCTTACAATTTTGTCATAGGTACCCTTGTTGGTGGCAATGACTACCACCGGCATCTCTTTGTCGATAAGGGCGATAGGGCCATGCTTCATTTCTGCCGCAGGGTAACCCTCAGCGTGAATGTATGAAATCTCTTTTAGTTTTAGTGCTCCTTCCAGGGCGGCCGGATAGTTATATCCGCGGCCCATATAAATGAAATTGTGGGCGTAGGTAAAGATACGTGCGAGGTCTTTGATCTGGTCGTTCAATTGCAGGGTCTCCTCAATTTTGGCAGGAATATTATCCAAAGCTTTAACCAGGCGTACATAATCCTCTTTGCTGATGGTGCCTTTTTCGCGGCCAATGTTCAAAGCCAGCATGGTGAGGACCGTGAGCTGTGCGGTAAAGGCTTTGGTGGAGGCCACCCCTATCTCCGGCCCTACGTGTGTATAAGAGCCTGAATGGGTCATACGGGGAATGGAGGAGCCTACTACATTACAAATGCCGTAGATGAAGGCGCCTTGTTTTTTAGCCAACTCAACAGCAGCTAAGGTGTCGGCGGTTTCGCCGGACTGGGAGATGGCAATAAGCACATCGTCTTTATAAATCACCGGCTTACGGTAGCGGAACTCCGAAGAATATTCCACTTCTACAGGAATATGGCAGAGTTCCTCAATGAGGTACATAGCCACCTGTCCGGCGTGCCAGGAGGTGCCACAAGCGCAAATGACTATACGGCGGGCATTGATGAATTTTTCCTTGTTGTCTATGATGCCTGAGAGGCACACATGATCGGCGCCGGTATTGATACGGCCGGACATGCAGCGGCGCAGGACTTCAGGCTGTTCAAAAATTTCCTTAAGCATGAAGTGGGGGTAATTGCCTTTTTCCAACTGGCTCAAGCTAAGGGTTAACTGCTGCACTTCGGGTGTTTTTTCCACATTATTGATGGAAATAATCCGCAGGCCTTCGTTCCGACGAATGACAACTATATCCTCATCGTCAATGTAAATTACCTTATTAGTATATTCTATGATGGGAGAGGCGTCGGAGGCTAAGAAGTATTCACCATCGCCTACGCCTACCACCAAGGGGCTGCTTTTACGCGCTGCAATAATTTGGTCGGGGTTATCTTTTTCTATGACGGCAATGGCATAGGCGCCCACCACCTGGCTAAGGGCAATTTGTACGGCTTTTACCAGGTCTACCTGGTGTTTTCTTTTGATATACTCAATAAGTTGAACAATAACTTCGGTATCCGTATCGCTGGAGAAGGTGTAGCCCAGGTTACTCAGTTGCGCCTTGAGCAGGGCATAATTTTCAATAATACCGTTGTGGATAATGGCCAATTCTTCAGATTGGGAATAGTGCGGATGGGCGTTCACATCGTTAGGCTCCCCATGGGTGGCCCAACGGGTGTGGGCAATGCCGATGGTGCCGCTGATGTCTTTGCCTTTGGCATAGTTTTCAAGATCAGCCACTTTGCCTTTGGCTTTATACACATGCAATTGCTTATCCGTGTTGAGCAGGGCAATTCCTGCGCTGTCATAGCCCCTATATTCGAGTCGATGCAAGCCTTTGATTAAAATAGGATATGCATCTTTGTTGCCTATATAGCCTACAATTCCACACATAATTTTATCTGATTAAGGGACAAATTTACTGAAAAAAATGTAAACGGTGCACATTGCCATAAAGATATGTGTTTTTTATGGGCAGATTAAAGGAGCGCCCGCCATTTGTTTCCTTCACCACATAAAACATTTCCTGTTGATTTTTCAAGGTGAATAAATCGTAGACAAGGATGTAGCGGACAGCTTCGCCGGCGGCAACCTTAGTGGGCTGTTTGTAATCGAAACGAAGCTCCGGCATTTCATCAGCAGCTACATTTTTGTGGCGTATGTGCAAGCCCTGGTAGTCGACATGGTAATCGACTTTAGAGCGGTTATCCAATGAGAAAAGGAGGTAGAGATGCTTATCGCTGACACCCACGTTATGCAGTTGAAGTTCTACTTTGGCATTTTTTTCACCTAAGGAAGCAATCTGCCGGTGCAATTGGAACATAGCTTCGCAATGTTGTTGAATATCGGAAGAAGTATTGAGTTTGTTAATCAGTGTGTCGCGAATTTCCGGCGTGGATTTTTCGGACATGTTGATGGTGGTAACAGGAATTTTTTCGGAGAAATATAGCCACACAGGGTGGAAAATATTTTGTGCGAGCACTATCATTCCACCCACACCTTCGACAGGGACTGTAGCGCCCTCATTAAAACGCAGGCCAAAACTGTTGGGGGTGAGTTGTTCGAGCTGTATATCATCGGGGTCACAGTCGAATTTAACCTCACTGACATTGGTGTCAAATATGAGGTAAACGTAGTTTTTGTTGTTTAAAAGAATGTCTTTTTTCTCTCTTATGCTTTGAGCATAAATAAAAGAGTAGCCGGCCAGCATCAATGATGCGACAAGGAGTAGTTTAGTGGTTTTCATATTTTTAAGTTTTTTTGTGGATAAAATTAGAGGGCGGTCTTGAACTGTTCAAGGAAGCGCACGTCGTTTTCAAAGTAATGACGCAGGTCTTTCACTTGCCACTTCAACATGGCAATACGTTCAATACCCATGCCAAAGGCAAAGCCGCTGTATTTCTTACTGTCAATGCCGGAGGCTTCCAAAACATTAGGATCCACCATACCGCAGCCCATAATTTCGAGCCAGCCGGTATGTTTACAGATATTGCAGCCTTTCCCTTTGCAGATATTACAGCTTACATCAACTTCGGCGCTGGGTTCAGTGAAGGGGAAGTAAGAGGGACGAAGGCGGATTTTCACGTCGGCGCCAAAAAGCTCGCGGGCAAAATAGAGGACAGATTGTTTGAGGTCGGCAAAAGAAACGTTCTCGTCAATATACAAGCCTTCTACCTGATGGAAGATACAGTGTGCGCGGGCAGAGATAGCTTCGTTGCGGAAAACGCGGCCGGGGCAGATAATGCGGATGGGCGGTTTGTTGGCTTCCATGGCACGCACCTGCACTGAACTGGTGTGGGTACGAAGCAGGATGGGATTGTTACCTGTTGTAACAAAAAAGGTATCTTGCATATCGCGCGCCGGATGTTCAGGCGGGAAATTTAAAGCGCCGAACACATGGTAGTCGTCTTCCACCTCTGGACCTTCAGCTACTACGTAACCCAGGTGTTTAAAGATGTCGATAATTTCATTCCGTACAATGGAGAGCGGATGCCGGGCACCAAGCGGCGCGGGGCTTCCGGGCATGCCGGTATCAATGGAAGAGGAGGTTTCAGCATGTGCTTCAAGTTCTTCGCGCAGTTGGTTGATACGTTCGGTGGCCTTGGTTTTAAGGATATTTAATTTTTGACCTACTTCCCGTTTTTCTTCTGCCGCGACGAGTTTAAAATCGTCGAACAGTGCGGTGATGCTACCTTTTTTACCAAGGAGCTCCACGCGCAGGGCTTCGATTTCTTCTTTGCTTTTAGCGGCTATATTTTCAACACCGGCCAGCAGCTGGTTTATCTTTTCATGCATAATTCACCTTTTTACCTTGTACCTTTTACCCTTCACCTATTTTACCGGTTGAATACCGATAATGAAAATGTCTTTTACGGGACGGTCAGCGCTTCCCGTAGCGGTGGCGGCAATTTTATCTACTACGTCCAGTCCGCTGATGGTTTCGCCAAACACGGTGTATGCTCCATCAAGCTGGGCACAGGTGTTAGGATCTTCCACTATGTAAAATTGTGACCCTGATGATTCTTTCTTAGGATTCACGTTATCACCTTTGCGGGCAGCAGCTAAAGCACCTTTGATATGTTTATGCAGGGGGGAAATTTCAGCGGGGATAGTGTATGCGGGGCCACCCATGCCATAACGGCCGCCGGGTTGTGGGTTGCGTGAGTCGGGATCGCCGCCTTGTATCATAAAACCTTTGATTACACGATGGAAAATCAATCCGTTGTAGTAACCTTCCGACGCTAATTTCACAAAATTATCACGGTGCAAGGGGGTGTCTTTATACAGCTTTATGGTGATTACGCCTTCGCTGGTTTCAATGGCCAATACGGGTTCCTCACCCAATGAGTCTGTTTTAAATTGTTGTGTATCCATGGTTTTTGTTATATTTTCAGTTGTTTCGGCTGATTCGCCGGTTTTTTTGGCTGTAGGATTGTTGCCGCAAGAAATGATGATGAGCGACATTGATAAGCAAAAAATTAAACCCTTCGTTTTCATAATTCAGTATTTATATGTAACTTTGAAGATTATTTCAATCTACAAAGATAGTAATTATCTGCCAATATGAAAAGAATTTTATTGTTTATCCTTTTGGTTTGTGTCGTTTTTCCGGTGTCGGCACAAAGCGTGGGGCTGGTGTTGAGCGGTGGAGGGGCTAAGGGTATGACACATATTGGTGTGATTAAAGCCCTGGAGGAAAAGGGTATACCTATTGACTATGTGGCCGGCACTTCTATGGGAGCTATTGTGGCCTCTTTGTACGCTATAGGCTACACGCCGGACGAAATGATAGTAATGCTACAATCGGACGATTTCAAAAGTTGGTATAAAGGTTACGTGCAGGATAAGGATCAGACCTATGAGTTCCGCCGTGATCCTAATGCGGAGATGCTGGGTATGTGGTTTGATGTTACCAGGAAGGGCTTTAAACCCAGCCTGCCTTCCAGCTTAGTATCTTCTTATGAAATGGATTTGGCGGTGATGGAGCTTTTTTCGGTAGCCGATGCGGCAGCCAAGCATAATTTTGACAGTTTAATGGTGCCTTTTCGCTGTGTCTCATCGGATATAGTGGAAAAAAAAGCATACATAGCAAGAAAGGGGAACCTGGGAACGATGGTGCGGGCTTCAATGTCTTATCCTTTTTATTTCAAGGGGGTGAAGATAGATTCAACCATGCTGTTTGACGGCGGTTTCTATAATAATTTTCCATGGGATGTGATGGAAAAGGACTTTGCACCCGATGTAATTATCGGGGCAAAATGTGCCGGTAATCCTTTGCGCCCGGACGAAGATGATCTTGTGCAGCAGTTATCCAACATGCTAATGTTTGAAACCAACTACAAACTTCCGGCCGACAAAGGATTAGTGATAGAAACAAAGTTGCAAGACGTGTCATTGCTTGATTTTGATAAGGTGCTGGAGTTGTCGGAGATGGGCTATATTCAAACGATGCTGAAGATGGACTCTATCACAGCAAGAATACACCGACGCGTAACTCAAGCCCAAATGGCTGATAAGCGCGCTGCTTATCGTGCGAAATTACCGGCGTTAAAGTTCAAAAATGTGATGGTAAGCGGACCGCTTTCCGAGGCACAAGCCGGATTTATTGACCGCAGTATCCGCAGTGATAAATATGAGGCATTTGATTATGAAGCGTTGAAAAAAAGCTATTTCCGCACTATTGCCACCAATAATGTGAACACATTTTTCCCGACTGCAGAAATGGATAGCCTAACGGGGTTATTTGATTTACATTTACGCGCCACTCCCGCTTCACAGTTCCATTTGGGTGTGGGGGGGAATATTTCTTCTTCTTCTTTAAATCAACTTTACCTCGGCATTGATTGGCATCTGTGGGCTACAAATATGTATGTAGGATATGTGGAGTTAAACCTGGGACGTTTATTTTCGGGAGTTAAAACAGGCTGGCGCGGCTATTTTGACGTGTATCCCATGTATTTTTTCGAAGCAGAATTTGACTACCTAAAATATGATTATTATAGCTCACAAGACCTGGCTTTTTGGGATAAACGACCCAGCTACTTGCAACAAAACGATCTTTTCGGGCGATTAAGTTTTGGTGTTCCGGTGAGAGAGAAAAGTAATTTTGTAGCCAAATTAAATTTCACAGGCGGGGTTATCAACGATAATTATTTTCAAGGCGACGATTTTTCTTCATTAGACACAACGGACCATACCCGTTTTTATTATTTCACCCCTCAATTTACGATAGAGCGAAACACGCTGAATTTTAAACAATATCCATCAAAAGGAAAAAAACAGCACCTTTCTGCAGGTTATATATATGGTTTTCAGGAGCATAAACCGGGGAATTTATCGCGTGACTGGAATGAAAGAACAGCATCCAACCCCCATTGGTTTGCGGCACGACTGCAAAGTGAATGGTATCTTGATCTTAATTCGTGGTTTTCTTTGGGTACCTATCTTGACATAACAGCATCAACAAAATTCAGCTTCAGCGATGCTTATTCCACGCTTATGGAACTACCGGCCTTCACCCCCACCCCACACAGTAAAACTTTGTTTTTACCGGACTACAGGGCTAATATATACGCAGGGATTGGTGTTATGCCTGTGGTTCGTTTGAATGAAAGGGTATTGTTGTATTTTGGCGCTTATTTCTTTCAACCGTATGAGATGCTGGAAGTTTGTTACCAGGGCAATGCTTATTATTCCGATCCTCTTGAGTACCGTAGTTATATGGCCAACGGAGCATTTGTGTGGCAAACCCCCGTGGGTCCCTTGAGCTTTTCTGCCAATTATTATAGCGAAGCACCGAGCAATTGGTATTTCCAATTGAATTTCGGATATTTATTGTTTGACAAAAAAGGTATTAATTACTAATGGCAAATCCTCTGAAAAAATTAGTTGGTGAAACCGCTATCTATGGCTTGAGTACTATATTGGCGAGGATATTGAATTTTTTCTTTGTCCCCATTTATACCCGTTTGCTCACCACGGCGGATTATGGTATTGCTACCGAATTTTTATCTTATATAGCCATCTTGCAAGTATTGCTGACCTTGGGCTTGGAGACAGGCACATTACGTTTTGCAAATCAAAGCAATAAGCCCCGAGAAGTATTTTCCACGGCCTTAGTTACCATGCTGCTGGCCACAAGTTTCTTTTTTATCGGCACCTTATGGTTATCAACAGATATCGCTTCCTGGTTGGGCTATGATGCCTATCGTATGTGTGTCATTTATTTGGGTATAATATTGGCTGTCGATTGTTTTACTTCCATCCTTTTTGCCAAGCTGCGCTTTGACTACCGCGCCATGAGATTTACGGTAATCAAATCAGTAAAAATAGCCACAGAATTAGGATTCAACCTCCTCCTATTCTTCTTTGCTCCTGCTTATTTTGCAGCACACCCCGACTCCTTTTTCCTAAACTTTATTTCAGCCACACCGGATTTCAGCTATATCCTTTTTGCCATTGCAATGAGTTGCCTGATATGCCTGCTGCTGTTTATTCCTGAGTTGAGGCGCATCAAATTAAAGTTGGACAAGGACTTATGGAAGATGATGATGCTTTACTCGTTGCCCTTGATGGTGGCAGGATTGCCGGGGGTAGCTAATGATTTTATCGACCGTATTTTGTTCCGTTATTTTGCCCCTGAAGGAACAGTGTGGCAACAGGAGCTGGGTGTCTTTCAGGCGGGGGTTAAGCTGGCGGTAATTATGTCGCTCTTCATACAAATGTTTCGCTATGCAGCCGAGCCTTTCTTCTTTTCACACGAAAAAAATAAACGTTCACCCATTAGCTACGCGGTGGTGATGAACCATTTCACGGCTTTCTGTATGCTCATCTTCCTGTTTGTGATGTTTTATATGGACGCCATTGGTCTTTTGCTCGGAAAAGATTTCCGCGGAGGAATAAGCATTGTTCCTATTATGCTGGGCGCATACGTGCTTCTAGGCATTACATTTAATCTTTCGATGTGGTATAAGCTCTCAGGCAAGACACAGTATGCTGTTTATATCACTACGGCAGGATTGGCGGTTACGCTGGTGGTTAATATCCTCTTCATGCCCATGTATGGATATGTGGCAGCAGCATGGGGACATCTACTCAGCTATTTGGTAATGGCTATACTCAGCGCCTGGCTGGGTGCGAAACATTACCCCATTCCCTACAATTGGGCTAAAATATGGGCGTATATTTCCATTGCGC
>JAVBSQ010000158.1:0-6226 GCA_031556695.1 Bacteroidales bacterium
CGATGCTTTTAGTGTTGCCGTAAAAAAAGCTACCGGCAAACGACCGGATATCAGCGTAGTACCCCGTGGCACTATTCGCGCCGACCTGCTCGCCGGAAATGTAACGCCGGAAAAAGTTTTCAACATACTCTCCTTGGGCATGGGTTACGACGGTCAGTATGGCTACCCCTTGCTGAAGGTATATATAACAGGAAAGGAAGTCAGGGATTTATGCGAAGTCGACGCCTCCATTGCCGGGCTTTTCCCCGAGGCGGAACTCTTTTTCAGCGGATTACGTTACGAGTATAGCCCTAAAAGCTTAATCTTTAACCGAGTGAAGAGAATAGAAGTCATGGATAGCATCGGTGTGTATCATGAAGTATTAGATAATCATATATATAGCGTAGTCTGTGGACACTACACGGCCCAAATGATAGGAGTAGTGAAAAGCAAATCCTTCGGAATATTGTCTATAATCCCTAAAAATACTAATGGTGAGCCGGTTACCGACTGGACCACGCAGGTGGTAACAGATAGTGCCGGAAGGGAAATTAAAGAGTGGATAGCCCTAAAAAATTACCTCACCTCATTTCCTGTTGATAAGCAAAACATACCCCAAATTCACTACTCAATCCCTTTAGCTACACTAAAAATTGAAGAAACCGGATTTTCATTAAAAAATGAATTTAAATATTTGAATACATTTGCATTATATACATATATAACAATTGTATTACTAAGTATAACTTTACTATTTCTTTCGTTTATAATCATCAGGAAAATAATTAAATGCATAAAAAAACGATAAATAATAACTTACGGTTGCACATCGGGCTTTTCGGGCGCCGCAACGTGGGGAAGAGCTCCCTCATCAACGCACTTTTGGGCAGCGAGGAGGCCATCGTGTCAGACACTCCCGGCACCACCACCGACCCACTGAAAAAAGCAGTGGAAATTCCTGGACCGGGCCCCGTGGTGCTCATCGATACCGCCGGAATAGACGATAGCGGGGAACTGGGCGCCAAACGGGTGGAAAAAACCCTACAGGCGGTGAAACAGGTTGACCTGGCCATGCTTATATTTTCCGGCAATCACTTTGCGGGCGACGAGGTGCGCCTGGTACAAGCGTTCCAAGAGCACCATGTTCCCTTCATTATTGTACATAATAAATCAGACGAGAAAGCTATTGATGAGAGTATTGCGAGCGAGCTCACCGACCGCTACAAGGCCGATTTAGTCGACTTTTCCGCACAAACCAAAGAAAACCTCGACACGTTGCTCCTCCTTTTGGAGAAAAACAGGCCGGATACCCTGTGGCAACAACAGCCGCTTTTTGGCGATTTGGTGAAGCCTGGAGAGGTGGTGCTCCTCGTAACCCCCATTGACAGTGAAGCACCGGAAGGACGGCTTATTTTACCCCAGGTGCAGGCCATACGGGAGTCGCTGGACAACAACTGCATCACCGTAGTGGTAAAAGAGAGCGAGGTGGAAACATTCCTGCTTAAAAGCAACCTAAAACCGGCACTGGTCATCACAGACAGTCAGCTATTCGGACAAATAGACAAAATTATCCCCTCCGACATTCCGCTGACCAGCTTCAGCATTATCTTGGCGCGACAAAAAGGTAATTTTGAGGCTTATCTGCAAGGTACACCGCATATTGATAAGCTAAAAGACGGCGACCGCATTTTAATTCTTGAAAGCTGTACACACCACAGCAGTTGCGATGATATAGGCCGGGTTAAAATTCCCCGATGGCTGCGTGAATACACCGGCCGGCAATTGGAGTTTGATGTGGTACCGGGACTGGCAGAACCGCCCCGCCCGATACAAGAATATAGCCTGGTGCTGCAATGCGGCGGCTGCATGATTACCCGCAAACAACTGCTTAACCGCATACAAGCTGCCATAAACGCCAAGGTGCCCGTGACGAACTACGGAATGGCCATAGCTTACATCAAGGGCACCTGGAATAGGAGCGTGGAGCTGTTTCAATTACGAATTACGAATTAAAAATTACGAGAAAATATACCGTAATTCGTAATTTGAAATTCGTAATTAAAATTTGATATCAAAGCCTACAGCAATTACGTTATTGGTACGGTCGTACAATTCGGTTACATTACCTGTAACCTTGCTCATTTGCTCATAAATAGTGAAGAAATAGCCGAGGTTTACACGCATCTTCTCATTAATTTTGATGGCGCCACCAAAACCAATAGAGTAAGAATTGAATGACTGGCTAATGTCTGTTTGATAAGCAGGGCTTACACCGGTATCGGTATATTGCGCACCGGCGCTTACCAGGAAGTATTTATGTGCGTCCCACTCAATACCGATCAGGTACTCATTAATACCATGGTCAATTTTATTTTGCTTGTCGCCTTCCATCTTCGCTTGTTTATCGAAATAATGGTGATAACCGGCAGCTACCTGCAATTTCTTATTCAAAAAACGGTAAGAAGCACCCACGGTTAATAAGGCGGGAATGTCTGAAGGCGTTTCCACTCCATCATTAAATTGAGGAGCTGCAGCACTCAAGTCGTTCACCTTAGTGTCATTTTTTACCGTAATTTTGGTGATAAATTCATATTTAACCCCAACATTCAAATTATTCCAGTTGAAGTTAGCGCCCAAAATAGGCGTAACACCCCAGCCGGATTGTGTAAGGTCAACATATTTATCAGTGGTACCTGCAGCTAACGTATCAAATGCATTAGGGCGAGGATAAAGAGTTTTCATAGTATTTGCAAAATCAGGTGCTGAAATCATATCTCCGTTAGGATTTCCTGCGTATACGGGGTTTATCATCACATTACGGATATATCCATCATAAGCATTGTGGGCATATACCACGCGGGCACCCGCAAATACAGAAAACATATCGTTAATCTTATAAGTAGCACCTAACTGTCCACCATAAAAAATACTGGTGCCATTCATCAATAAATCTACGGAATAATTTTTGGTGTTAAGTCCTTTTGCCGTAAGGCCGGCAGGTATCACAGAGAGAGGGGCTTCAAACATGGGGACACCATTATCAAATTCCGCTTTTCCACCGCCACCGGTCACGGCAAAGCTGGCTGAGAACACCCATTTGTCTTTTTTCCAGGCCAACTGAAAGCTGGGACTAAGAGGAGCATTAGCCTGTCCTGTGTAAGTATAACTTCCGCTGGTATTGTTCGCATTGTTGATATTATACTTCAAAGTAGGCAAAGTGGTAGTGAGCGTGCGTGTCTGAAAAGCGCTTTGGTTTGTTAGGTACAAATGCCAACCATCATTTAACATGGCCAAACCGGCAGGATTGTAATATACGGCATCAACCTCTGTTGATGCATCTAATGCCATGAAACGGGCAAAAGTAGCACTTTGGTTTGTGTTGGTGAGCAAACCACCGGCAACAGCAGGACTGGCAGCACCTAAAAATAAAGCTAAAACACTGATTTTTAAATAATTTTTCATAGTTTTAAATTAAATTCAAGGGGGCAAAGGTACAAAAATATTCTCAAATGAAACCATTTTTGGAGGAGATTAGGGGATTAAGAGATTAGGAAATTAGGATAAAATACAAGGAACCAATATATTCCCCCTAATCTCTTAATCCCCTAATCTCTTAATCTCGAAAAAAGGGCTATCTTTGTATTATGACCCGCAACGACATCATAGCCAAATTATCCCTCACCGCTACAAGTGAGGTAGATGCATTACTTGCCGAAGCCTATTCTTTAAAATTGAGAACTATAGGCAGCAAGGTCTATCTGCGTGGTCTAATTGAATTTTCCAATATCTGTCGCAAAAACTGCTATTATTGCGGCATACGCTGTGAAAATAAAAATACCGAACGCTATGAACTGAGCGACGAGGAAGTACTCACGGCCGTTGACTTTGCCTGGCGCAACCGCTATGGCTCAGTTGTACTGCAGTCGGGCGAACAGCAATCACCCCGTTTCACTGCACGTATTGCCACCTTACTACAAAAAATAAAGGCACACACCAACAACGAAGTGGGCGTTACACTTTCGTGCGGGGAGCAGAGTGCCGACACCTACCGCCAATGGTTCAATGCGGGTGCTCACCGTTACCTGCTGCGCATAGAAACCTCTAACAAAGAACTCTACTACAAGCTACACCCCAACGATGCCATACACGCTTTTGAAAACCGGCTGGCAGCCCTTAAAGACCTGCAACAGCTCGGTTATCAAGTGGGAACAGGGGTAATGATTGGGCTTCCTTTCCAAACAGTAGAGGATTTGGCCGATGACCTGCTGTTTTTTAAAGCAATGAATGTTGATATGGTTGGTATGGGACCTTATTTGGAGCATAAAGACACGCCATTGTATGAGTATCGCCACCTGTTATTATCACCCGCCGAAAGGTTGGAGCTATCGTTAAAAATGATAGCTACCTTACGATTACTGTTGCCCGACATCAACATTGCCGCCACCACAGCCCTGCAGGTATTACACCCCGAAGGGCGGGAGCAAGCGGTACAGGCGGGCGCCAACATCATTATGCCCAACATGACTATAGCTGCCGCGCGACCTAACTACTGCATTTATGATGAGAAGCCGGGAATGGAGGACGACGCCGAAATCAGCAAATCAAAACTGGAAACTAACCTCCGCAAAGCCGGCATTGAAATAGCTTATGGTGAATGGGGCGACTCCCAACATTTTAAAATGAACAATTAACAATGAATAACGAATAATTTAGCTTTCATTATTCATTATTCATTTGTTCATCATTCATTATTTTAGTATCTTTGTGCTGTTTTTTAACAGAATAAACCTTATATGCTTTATAATAACTATGCTATGGAGATGAAACGCGAATTGGTATCGCGTGTCATCAAACTACTTAAAGAAGATAATTTAGTGAACGGAATCCGCCGTATTCCCGTTGACCTGAGGCCCAACAACTCAGCCTCTTCACGTTGCTGCGTTCATAAGGACCGTTATATGCTACGCCAGAAACTCATCTCCATTATGGGCTTTGACCTGGCTTTTGATGATGATATTGACCTGATGTCGGTATCAGATTTGGCACAATCAGCCCTGGATACTAAAAAATGCAAGCAAGACATTCTGTCGGTGGTACATGAGGCTTGCAGCGCCTGCCAACAATCACAATACACCGTTACCAACGTTTGTCGCGGCTGTGTGGGCCGCCCTTGTATGATGAACTGCCCCAAACATGCCGTTTCCTTTGTGAACGGAAGGGCTATCATTCGCTATGAAGACTGCGTGAGTTGCGGTTTGTGTGCTAAAGTGTGCCCTTACCACGCCATTGTTTATACTCCTGTTCCCTGCGAAGACGTTTGTCCTGTAAAGGCCATCACTAAAGATGAGAAAGGGGTTGAGCATATTGATAAAGATAAATGTATTTACTGCGGAAAATGTATGCAGGCTTGTCCCTACGGCGCCATTATGGAACGCTCAAGGGTAATTGAAATATACAAAGCCCTGGCTGACCCTACCCGCAAAATTATCGCTATTCCTGCACCGGCAGTATTTGGGCAATTCGCTGCTACACCCGGACAGATTATGGCAGCCATACGAGGCATAGGCTTCAATGATGTAATAGAAGTGGCCTTAGGTGCAGATATTACGGTGGCTACGGAAGGAGCTGAGTTGTTGGAACGGTTGGAAGGAGGCGCCCCGTTTATGACCACTTCCTGCTGTCCCGCCTACACCGGTTGGGTAGAAAAACATGCGCCTGAACTGGAACCATACGTATCGCATACCAAAAGCCCCATGGTTTATACCGCCCGCAAAGCTAAAGAGATGCACCCCGGTGCCGATGTGGTATTTATTGGTCCTTGCTTAGCCAAGCGTTGGGAATTTGAAAACATTGAAGAGGTAGACTATGTGATGAGTTTTGACGAGCTCGGGGCATTCTTTGACGCTTACAATATTAAGCCCGGTGAATGTAATGAGAAACCCTTAGACGAAAATATCACTTCTCATGCCCGTGGCTTTGCTGCTTCCGGTGGCGTACGTGATGCCGTTTTTGCCTACTTAGGCGATGAAGTTACAAAAGACGTAAAAGTACTAACCATAGAAGGCTTAGATAAGAAAAACGGCGCTATATTGAAAAATTTAGTGAAATCACCCTCTGCACAATTTGTAGAAGTGATGGCTTGTGAAGGTGGTTGCCTTAATGGCCCCTGCTCACTGGTGCCGCTGTCCGTAGCCCGCCGGCAAATAAAGAAAATAGCCAAATAAAAAATCAGAATATTTTTCTGAAA
>JAVBSQ010000036.1:0-5588 GCA_031556695.1 Bacteroidales bacterium
TTTTTGTTTTTTTTGAAAAAGGTGTTATATTTGCATCGTAAAAGTTGTTTGAGACAATTGTCTTCTAAGACGGAATATTATAGGTGTGTTACTTCAGGCCCGCGTTGGGGCGGTTAATACTGCCCCAAGAGAGCCGTTAGGCCCGTCGGACCAGATAGAGGGAATCCAGCCCTCCAACTCGGTAAGAAGGAACAATTGTCTCTTTTTTTAACGTCCGCCGTAAGGCGGACGTTTTTTTTTATATCTTTGCAACCTCGGATTTCAAAAAATAACACACCAAAGAATATGACAACCGAAGAAATTTTGCAATTGGAAGCATTAAATGCTACCAGTATTCACTTTGTGCTGGAAGGGAGTTTCTGGCACGTGTATGAACGTAGCGCTTTTTTAACTTGCCGTTATCTTAAAGAGCTGAGAATAACCCGTAAACATGTAAGGGTAGTGGGGCGCGATATCGTATTTGCCGGATTTCCGAAAGAACGTTTGAACGAACTGCTGGAGAAATCAAAATCATTTGGCGCACACATAGCTGAAAAAAGTGATAAACGTTGCTCGCTGGTGCAAATGCCTGAAACTGCAGGATTTGAACTGTGGCGTGAAAGTTGGGAAGTGAAAGATAAAAGAGATCCCCGGCTTTCAGAAAACCTCCCCGTCTATAAAGCTATATATGACCTGCTCTTCGTCATTTTTGAACAGGTACGCCATTTTCCCCGTGATTTTCAATATACCCTCGGTGAGCGCATCAAAAATATGCTGATAGAAATAACCGAGATGATATATCACGCTAATACCAGCGAAGATGCTTACACAAAACTGCAGAAGTTGAAAGACCTCTGCGCAAAGGTGGAGAGCATTCGTCTGCTCCTGCGCATATGCTATGACTTGCGACTATATAACATGGAAGCTTTCATTCGCCTAAACGAAAGGGTAGAAGATATATCAAAGCAACTGAACGGTTGGCGTAAGCAGGCACAAAGTCTGGTAGTGGCTCCGGCATTAGCTCCTAAAGAAGTATAGCACGCCATGGATCAACTGATGACCGACCTCTTCCGCGCTTATTATGATGCGCGGAAGAATAAGCGTAATACGGTTAATCAACTCAAATTTGAACTGAAGTTGGAGGAAAATCTCTTCGCCCTTCACCATGAGTTGAGCACTCGTACTTATACAATATTACCCAGTATAGCCTTTATTGTATTTAGACCGGTACAGCGGGAAATATTTGCGGCAGATTTTCGAGACCGCGTGATACATCACCTGGTAGTGAATTATTTGGATCCGATTTATGAACCTCGTCTGCTGGCTAATAGTTGTAGCTGTCGCAAGGGAAAAGGTACTACCTTTGGTGTTGATTTATGTAAACGCTACATGCGTGCCTGTTCCGATAATTACAGCCGCAACTGCTATATCATGAAGTTGGATATTAAAGGTTATTTTATGACAATGAATCGCCAACGCCTATATGATAAGATAGACGAACTTATTGGCAAAGGAGAACGTAAAGCGGCTGAAAATGGCACTCCGCCTCCTTTTGATGCCGGCCTGTTGCGCTATCTCTTGCATCTGATTATTTTTAATGACCCGCGAACAAATTGTATAGTGAAAGGTACACGCAAGGATTGGGAGGGCTTACCTCCCTCAAAAAGCCTTTTTCATTCGCCGGAAGGTTGTGGCTTTCCCATAGGTAACCTCACTTCACAAGTGTTTAGTAACATTTATTTACATGACTTGGACTCCTTTATTGTACATAAACTGGGACTGAAATACTATGTGCGTTACGTTGATGACTTTATGATTATACATGAAGATAAGCAACTGCTTATTGATTTAGTGGGGGTGTTAAAGCATTTTTTGAAAGAGAATATGGGCTTGGATTTGCACCCGAATAAAATTTATATTCAACATTATGCTAAAGGGGTACAATTCCTAAATGCCTATATCAAACCTTACCGTACTTATATACGTAACCGCACGAAGTCACAAGCCTATCAAACCTTACGGCCATGGAACGAATATTTTGATACTTTGCCGGAAGGGGAGACTCCACCCCGAGAAAAGCTGGAAGAATTCCGTGCACAAATTAATTCGTACCTGGGTTTTATGATCCATCAGAAAACTTACAAGCTGCGCCGTAAAATACTGTTGGAGTACCTTTCGCCCAAGGCTTATCGTTATTTCTACGCTGTCAATTTACGGAAAATGGTGCTGAAAAAGAGCGCATTAAAAGGATAATGCCAAAGTTCGGAGTAAAATGCTGCCAAATTACGGAGTGAAATGCTGTCAAAGTTCGGAGTAAAATGCTGCCAAATTACGGAGTAAAAGTTTGCCAAATCGGGAAGTTTTACTTATCTTTGTGGTATTAAAACGATGTTTTATGAGCGAAAATAATTATGTATCAAGAATTTGCGATATAGAGCTTCGGATGGCGTTAGAGGCTATGGGTGCAGTGCTTGTTGAGGGGGCAAAATGGTGCGGAAAAACAAGCACTGCGGCGCATGCTTCTCGAAGCATATTATTTATGCAAGACCCTGACAAAGCCCTTATGTATAAGGAAATGGCAGACACGAAGCCCTCCTTATTGCTCCAAGGCGAAAATCCACGCTTGCTTGATGAGTGGCAAACGTCGCCTGTTCTTTGGGACGCAGTGCGTTTTGAAGTGGATAGGAGGGGCTTAGCCGGGCAATTTATTCTGACCGGCTCTGCCGTGCCTGATGATAATGTGACGGCTCATACTGGAACGGGGCGTTTTGCAAGAATTTTGATGCGTCCGATGAGTTTGTATGAGTCCAAAGAATCAAACGGAAAAGTATCATTGGCTGATTTGTTTGCCGGTAAGCACGACATTGAAGGAATATCGGACTTAAGTATTGAACAAATAGCCTTTGCATTGTGCAGGGGTGGTTTCCCCGCCACCATTAACAAGCCCGATAGAACAGCTTTACGAATGTCTGCTGATTATGTTGAGGCAGTCATTAATCACGATATTTCGAGGGTTGATGGGGTGGAAAAAAATCCAACCCGTGTTAGATTGCTTTTGCGGTCACTTGCCCGTAATATTGCTACAATGACTAGTATACAAACAATATTGGGCGATGTGGAAAGCACCGAAACCGGTATTTCAGACAAAACTTTTAGTATCTATCATAATGCTTTGCGCCGGATTTTTGTGGTAGAAGATATGCCCGCATGGTCACCTTCCCTACGTTCAAAAACGGCCATACGTACTTCGCCCAAACGTCATTTTGTTGACCCTGCTATTGCTACGGCTGTTATGAGAATGAAACCGGCAGCAGTATTACAGGATTTTGAATATTTTGGATTCCTGTTTGAGGCTTTATGTGCGCGCGATATTCGTGTTTATGCACAGTGGAATGATGGGGAAGTGTTTCATTACCGCGATAAAAGCGGCCTGGAAGCTGATATGATAGTGCAACTACATGATGGCCGCTGGGGTGCCATAGAAGTAAAATTAGGAAACAGGCAGATTGAAGAAGCTGCCGTGAATCTATTAAAATTGAAAGAAAAGATTAACACCGATAAAATGCGTGAACCTTCGTTTTTACTTGTGTTAACCGGTGGACAATTTGCCTATCGCCGGAAAGATGGCGTTCTGGTTGTTCCTATTGGCTGTCTGAAAAATTAATTTTTATATCTTTGCCAAATGAAATATGTAGCGGATATTAATGTGGTAACCTTGGGTTGCTCAAAAAATTTGGTGGACTCTGAACGTTTGATGCGACAGCTTTCGGCTGCAGGTCTTATAGTTGTGCATGACGGCGAGGTGAATGCAGCCCCCATAGCTATTATTAATACCTGTGGATTTATTGGTGATGCGAAAGAAGAATCGGTGAATGCCATACTTCTTTATGCCGAAGCCCGGAAGAAAAAAAAGTTGAAAGCCCTGTACGTCTTTGGATGCCTGTCGCAACGCTACAAGGAGACATTAGAGGAAGAAATACCGGAGGTAGATGCTTATTTCGGTGTAACGGATATAGAAGCTATTGCTGAACGTGTGGGTGCCCCGCTACGTCCCGAGTTGCTTGATGAGCGACAATTAAGTACCCCCTCGCATTATGCCTACTTGAAAATTTCAGAAGGCTGCAACTGGGGTTGTTCTTACTGTGCGATACCCCTTATACGCGGCAAACATATCTCTGTGCCCATTGAAACATTGGTGAGTGAGGCGGAAAAGCTGGCCAAGTCCGGTGTAAAAGAACTTTTGGTAGTGGCGCAAGATACTACTTACTATGGTATGGATATTTACGGCCGTCGCCGTTTGGCCGACCTGCTTACTGCTCTGAGCGCTGTGGAGGGTATAGCGTGGATACGGCTACATTATACCTATCCCGCCCAGTTCCCTGAAGATGTAATTACGGTCTTGCGTGATAATCCCAAGCTGTGCAAATATATTGATATACCCCTGCAACACGCTGCGGATGTGGTATTGAGCAATATGCGCCGCGGTATCACTGCCGCACAAACCCGCGCACTGGTGGAACGCTTGCGCCGAGAAGTGCCCGGCATAGCCATTCGCACCACCCTCATTGTAGGCCACCCTGGTGAAGATGAAGCCGCTTTTGCCGAACTGAAATCTTTTGTTGCCGATATGCGCTTTGAGCGTTTAGGCGTGTTCTGTTATTCGGAAGAAGAAGATACTTATGGCGCCATGCACTTTGAAGATATTATTGCTGACGAGGTGAAGCAAGCGCGCCGTGATGAGCTGATGCGTCTGCAATCAGGTATCACCGATAAATTATTAGCTGCAAAGGTAGGCACTACCTGCCGCATAATTATTGACAGGGTGGAAGGGGAGTTCTATGTGGGCCGTACGGAGCATGATTCTCCGGAGGTGGACACAGAGGTGTTGGTGAAGGCCACAACGCTTACCATTGGTGAATTTTGTGAAGTGCGCATTACCGGCTATGATGCGTATGATTTGTATGCCGAATTGCTTTAGTGTAATGGTAAAAAATATTAACAAACGGTATAATCGAGTTTTTCGCTTCCTTCGTCGCAAGCTATGGTATGCCGATGTGCGTAAATATAATAAGCGAGATGCTCTTTTAGTGCGGTTCTTACGTATATCCCTGAATACACTTCGCGGGGCACGCGAAGACAAGCTGGTTATTCACGCCGCGGCCTTGACATTTTATACCCTCATGGCTATAGTTCCCATTGCCGCTGTGGTATTTGCCATAGCTAAAGGATTTGGGATTACCGAGCAGTTACAGCTGATATTGGAAAATGCTTTTCCGGAGCAGGACGAGGTGGTGGAACAGGTAACCATATTTGCAGAGAATGCTATTAAAAGTACAAAAAACGGTTGGTTGGGCTTTACTGGGGGTGCTTTTGTATTGTGGTCGGTGGTAAAGGTAATGCAAACCATAGAAACTTCTTTTAATCATGTGTGGCAAGTAAAGAAGCACCGTTCTTTCATACGTAAGTATACTGACTATTTGTTCGTATTGATGGTGGCGCCCCTCTTTTTTATTCTCTCCAGTTCTATTTCCTTGAACGTGCGTTACCATGTAGGTTCCTGGTTTGAAGACTTGCCGGTATTGGAGCATGCAGGGCATCTTTTTGGTACG
>JAVBSQ010000052.1:0-12518 GCA_031556695.1 Bacteroidales bacterium
CCAGTAATTTTTAAAATTAGTACTGAAGCGGAACATCAATCCCGCTTTTTGCCAGGCACCGAAAGCACACATCACCAGAATTTGTCCCCAAATACACGGGATCATAAAATAAAGCAAGCCCATAAACACCATAGCCAGCAATTGAGTTACCATGGGAATGATCATCATGTATGGTTTAACCTGTTCCATAGGCAGCATTTCCACCTTGAACACTTCAACCCATGCTTTACCAAAGCCCGGCGTCATAGAGTGCCACAGCCAGCCGATAATAAAATTTACGATAATGGCTACTGCGAACCAAAGCCAATTAATGTTTGCAAATGTTGCTTCCATAGTGTGTATTATGAAGATTTAGTTGTCTTACTAGTTCAATAAAATATTCCTATCACTGCATAATAATATTACTCAATTACACTATAATACAATGATTTATTATTTTTTCTTTTCGATACAAAAGTAATAAAATGTAATGAAAACACCAAAGTTTGCCAGTAAAATTGCCAGTAAAAATTTTAATTCTTATTTTTGTAATCAAGTAACACAAACTTATGGCTACCTTTAGATTTGAGGTCAATAACCGACCCACAAGGAACAAAACCTATGTAGTACTATTATGTATTACTGATGGAGATGGTAAGAGAAAAAGACTCAAAACGACCATTGAACTTCGGCGGAGAACAGATTTTAACACTAAAGCCAAGCAGGATAACTGGATACGGACTTCCGAGCCCAATGCCAAGGCCTGGAATGAAGCCCTAACCAATGAATTGGAAAAGGCCAAAGCCACTTATAGGGAGTTAAGGCAAGACGGATTGGCTACCTCTGAAAGAGTGGTTGATGAAATCATGGCAGGGGAACGAAGCTCCTCATTTGTACAATACACAAGGGAAAGAACTCAAAATTTATTAAATAGTGGAGCCATTAGCAATTGGAAAAAACACAATGTGTTTTACAATAAATTGCAAGACTTTCTGACCGACAGCAAAGGACGAACTCATGACTTGACCTTTACAGAAATAACCCCTGCTTTTTTATCAAAATTCGAGGCCTATTTACACACTTTGTGTAATAAAAAACAACCGGAAAAGAAACTACACCCTAATACTATAGAGAAGGAACTTCGCACAATTAGGAGTTTAATTCTTAGGGCTATTGAGATAGAAAAATTAATGAGACCGGAGCGAAATCCTTTTTTATCGTTCAAGCTTAAAAAGGTCATCACTGTAAAGGAGAAACTTAATCAAATCGAGATAGAACTCTTAGAAAATTATCCACTTGTTGAGAGCTCTCTTATGTGGCATTGTCGAAATTATTTTATGTTCTATTTCTATTGTGCCGGAATTAGGGCGGGAGACTTAATCCAGCTCCGGTGGGGGAATATTACCACTGATGGAAGGCTGCACTATCAAATGGGTAAAAATCACAAAAATAGGGATTTGATACTGGTGCAGAAAGCCAAAGATATTTTAAGCCACTACAAAAGAGAGGAAATAAAGGCTGGGGATTATATTTTCCCCTTGTTGGATAGCTCTGCCCCATTTGCTCAAGCCACCACACAAGAAGAAAAGGACACCATGCCAACGGCTTTAAAAATAAAGCTGTTTAATCAGATAAGTGCTAAAAATGCCCTTATCAATAAGGAAATTAAGAAACTGGCTACACTGGCAGGGATTGAGAAGAAAGTGTCTTTACACACCAGTAGACACTCCTTTGCGAGGGTGGCCAAGCAAAAAGGGATAGATAATTCCATGTTGAAAGACCTTTTGGCACATTCCTCTTTAAAAACTACCGAAAATTACATGGGCAGTTTTGACACTTCAGACACCGACAAGGCTCTAATCTCAACCTTTGAAAAGGATAGTAACCCCAAGACCGAATTACTGGCAGCCCTCAACAATATGAAGGAGGAGGATATTGAAACACTGCTTAGTAGTATAAAGAAATAAATATTTCAACAAATAAAGTAACACACTAAGGCAATATGGAGACATCGGAAAAAGAACAGCTACAAGTTATAAAAGAGATTGCTCTATCTTATGACATAAGTTTCAAAAATTGCTCTCCTATTCCTATTCATATACCCAAAGATCAATATAGTGACAAAGCCGAATTTCATTTATCCTTTTTATCGTCGATTGCAACACTAAAAGAAAAAGATGACCGTCTGCCTCAAGAAACAGCCGAATTAAATTTGAATTTAGCTCAACTTTCAAGCGGACTACTAGAATGCGTTTTGCCAAGTAAAAACAGAGAAAAAACCAAGGCAGATTTTACTTTTACAATTAAAAAAGGTCATTTCAAAAAAAAAATAACAATCAGCAATAAAAATCATGATAGTTATAAGTATCTCACTTTTTTAAATCTGTTCACATCTACCATGTTGAGGGAGCTCAGCGGGATTGCATATCAAGAATATCTAGGAATCCCAAATATACAAAGAAGATTAGGGCAAAATGATGATGATGTTATATTTAATGGTTTTATTACAAATTATACTCCCGAAGAAATAGAGAAAATAATTAAACTTGAACAATTTAATATAAAATTTTGGGATTATCTCTACTATGACCGAATGGGAGTAAAAATAAGAGATACTATTATTCACTTTAAAGAAAAGAACATTTTTGACAGTACTTCTAAAACTTTAAAGACGAAAGAAGCTTGCTTTTTATATGATACGATAGTCTATTTGAAGATAATTCCAAAAGATGAAACTATGAACGCACAAGATAAATACCAATTTATTAAAAAATACTATCTAATCGGGGATAAAACTATGAAAAATATAGAAAAACTCAAACGACTTAGTTTTTCTTGACAGTTTTTTTACTTAGGTTTTTACCTAACTAAAAACCCTTTTTTTATTTTCTCAACCACTTCATTACCTCCATTTACATTTGCACCGGATATCCAAAATCACATGGTGCTAATTTTTAAATCAAATGTACAATGGAACAAACAGCAAATAGCCTGCAAATGGCAGTTATCCCGCAGTCCTTTCTCTCGGAAATGAGAGAGGAACTGCAAGAAGTAAAAACCCTACTCAAAGAGAAATCCGTGGAGGAAATCAACTCCACATGGATTGAATCCGGAGAAGCCCGCAAACTCCTCGGCGTATCACAAAAGACCTGGCAAACCTACCGCAACGAAAGGCGAATACCTTTCAGCCAGATAGGCCGGAAAATCTATGTGAAGAAAGCCGACTTGGAAGCCTACATGGCCACTCATTACATTGGTGCCCGAAAGTAAAGCAGGGAGGATAAAACAATGAATACAGCATTTTTAGACTCTATCATGCAGGAAGCCCTCTACACCCGCAAAGAAGGAACAGGGGGCAGTTATTATTGGCAATCAGGCAGCCGGATATTACCGAACCGATTATCCATCAGCCGGAACAGGGAAATGACCCAAGTTGCCCGCAATGGCCGGAATAGCCTCCACCCCATAGCAGGGCAGTTATTAGGAAAATTCACCACCAAAGAAACTTCGGTGCTCAAAAGGTTTAAGCCGTACGAGTGCCGTACACAAATTTGGCAGGTGCCGGAGTATCCACAATTCATAGGCTACGGGACTATCGGAATAAGCAATGCTCACGGCAAAGTTGACCGCAATTCAGATACAGGGGACTTGGTGATATTCCAAGCCGATAATATCCTATGGGGTAAGATTACGGTATGGTATTTCCCGAAAATGGAAATGCACCTGTTTGAAGTGTTGGCTTACTTATCAAAAAAGCTATCCCGATAAGGTGTAGATTATGGCGAGGGGATTGCGGGTGAGGTAATCCCCTTGTTTTTATACTACAATGATTGATTACATTGAGATATCACGGCAAGTTTACGGCAAGGATAGTTTGTTCTTGGAACACTTACAGCCGGAGGCCTCCTATTCGAATGGCTGGCGTAAATACAGCGTAAAAGGCTGCCGAAAACTGGAGGTGTGGCACAATGCTGATTTATCATTGTTGAGGCTTCGGGGCAGTATCATGTATTACTGGCAGGGGCATAACTTTTCATTCGATAAACTGGGCTTTGTGCAGGCTATCAACTATCTCAGCAGTTTAATGCAGATGGATTTATGGAGCTCGGAGGTAGATGCTTTTGAATATGGGGCAATCGTAGAACTGACTATGGGGGAAACTGCCAAAGAATATGTTCAGCACCACCGAGAGGGAAAAGGCTTAGATATGTACAATAATCCTAAAGATAAGGGGCATTTCAGGGGCTTCAAAGGAGCTCATGTGCACCTCAAATTGTATGATGCAGGGCGGAACATTCAGCATAAACAAGGCTTGAGCATGAAAGGTATTATTCAGTCATGCGGGTGGAACACTGAAAGAAAATACCTCAAGTTTGAAGTCCATTACCTGAAGCCACACATAAGCCTCAACAACGGCAAAGGAATAGAACTACATAATTTGGTCAACCCCGAATGGGAGAAGATATTCAAAGAAGACTTATGCCATCAATACAAAAGACTTATGCCCATGAAATCAATTGTAATACCTACCAATAAGAAAGATTTATCTTCGGCCGATATTGTTTTGTTTACCTTGGCCGAGTGGAGGCTCAACGAGGGGGATACAGTGGAGGAGGTGAAAAAGGTGCTTTACAGCCGTATAAATAGCATTCCCGCAGGGACATTGTCTGTGGCCGACAAGAAAGCCCGCAAACGACAGATAAAAACCATGCTCAATAAAGTGGAAGCCTCAACCGAGAGTAAGTGGGATTTGTCGGACAAATTGGCTGCGATTTTAATACGGTCTATATAGACCAACCCTCTTTTAGTATATCCAAAAAGGATAAGAATTCTTATCCCCACCTCCACCTTCTCTCTGTGATTTTTCTAAAGTCTAAAGGAGGGAGTTTCTTTAGTCCATAAAAAAGACATAATCAATATTTGAGAATTTAGATAATACACGAAAAACAAAAATCGGGACTTTTTGTCTGATTAATCAAAAAAATACCTACTTTTGCACTGCTAACATAACCCAAAAGGTGGACACTCCACCTTACACTTCTAAGGTGGATTTTTTGTCCATTGAAGATGTGTATATCTATGGTGTGTACCTCCGTGTGGTGTAGTTAATGCTCCCACAGCCTTTTGGGTGTTAGCAAACGGGAAAGGCACACCTTTTTTGTGCCTATAACTTAATAAAACTTCACCTTAAGCTATGACACAGCCATCACAGACCGTAAAAACAATCCTCACACAAGACAGTGTATTTAATTTGGAACTTTTCCTGCACTGGTATTCCGGTTGGCTGCATGATGCAGAGGTAACTAAAAACCTGATGACTTTACTAGATGTTTATGTGGCATCAAGCTCAAAAGAGGTACAGGGCAAGTCAATCCACAATGTAATAAGCACAGTATCCATGCTCATTCAGTTGAGGGAGCTGCTAAGTCCTATTGTTGAGGCCGAGCAACCCTCCCAATGGAAAGAAGCTGCCGAAGGGTGGACAAAAGTAAATAAACAACAGTAAAATGCGGGATTGTGCGGAAAAGACAGAACCTAACAAAACCTCACATTGGAAAGGTTTTAACACGGTCATTACGTGCGCAGGTATTCGGAGTTTTCGGACTCCATAAAAAGGGGAATTTAAGTGGTTTGCCAGTAAATTGCCAGTAGAGAAGAATGGAAAATCCGCAATCATCTATGTTTAAGCTGGATATAAACGACACTTTGTTGTCTTACTAGGACTCGAACCTAGACAAACAGATTCAGAGACTGTTGTGCTACCATTACACCATAAGACAATGAATGCGCAAATGTACGAAAAAAATTACACGTGCAAAATACTATTTCTTACGTGCTAGTTTATAGGCTAATGCACCTGCTTTTAAGTTACCGGTGCCCTCTTGCCCAAACTCAACTGATTTATACAGGGCCAAGGTATCTTGCTGCACCTGAAAAACCAGTTCCTGTCGCTGAGGGGTCATAAAATCAAATAAGATCACATCAGGGTAATCTGACGGAGAAATGGCATAATCAGTGAATACATAATAAGAACTAATACCGGGAAGCCCCGTCAATGAACCGTCTACTTGAAAAGTGATATCTGCTCCAACATAATTACCCTCAATCACCGTATAGTCACCGGCAAATATTTTTTCATTTACTACATACTGAATGCCGTAAGCTATGCGCATGTCGTCACCGGCAGTCTTGTCGGCCACCTTTGTAAATTGCACCTTTTGCAGTAATTCGTTTGCCTCATTGTAGTGATATAGAAATAGAAAATTCTCGTTATTGATAACCTCTATTCCCAGTTCATAATAGTTAGTGGAATCATCATAATCCCTCATGTCTGTTTTCAGATGCCCTGCGGTTTGTTCATTTTCTAAATAAGCTGTAAAAAACCAACCTTCATGGTTGTTGATATTGATGTCCACCAGCAAGCTGTCCTGTGCGGTCAGTGTATCAATAACCATGCTCACAATATCTCGCAGTACTACCCTTGACTGTGCCGGTGACTTGGTAGAATCCACCATCTTAATGTAATCCGTAAGCACCCATACGCCGGAGTAATTGGTGGCAACAGATTGCCTGAAAGCCGTTGTTTTGTTGCCGGTGCAAGCCAACATCAGCACACCTGCCGAAAGCAATACTAAAATCTTTTTCATGATCGTTCCATTTTTTACAAATATACAGTATATTTGTAGAATATTTAACATCACTCTTATGGAAATTACACAAAACAGTAAAGAACTGACCTATCGTGATAATAGCGGTGAATTGGTCAATATCAGACTAAAAAACGACAATATTTGGCTCAATCTAAATCAGATGGCAGAGTTATTTCAACGCGATAAATCTGTTATTTCCAGACATATAAAGAATATTTTCAATGAAGGGGAAGTGTTAGAATGGTCAACTGTTGCAAAATTTGCACCAGTTCAATTTGAGGGAGATCGGGAGATTGTTCGCGATGTTGATTATTACAACCTTGATATCATTATCTCCGTAGGCTACAGGGTAAAATCCCACCGCGGCACCCAATGGAGTAAAACTACTCCGCCACCGGAGGCAATGTGCTTGCCGGAGTGCTCTTTTTTATAGTTATAATTTCGTCTACCACAAATTTGCTATAACCACGCCAGGGAATGGCACCCAAATATTCTTTGTAATGCAACTGCACTTCCTTCCCCCCTGCCATCATCAAACTATCCGCTACCACTTGATCAGCTACAGAAAATTCAAAAGTATTGCTGGTTAATGCCCCTTTTTGAGCCGTAGTGAAACCGGTTTGAATCAGTTTACCTTCATAGGTTTTGAACACATAACCTTTATGTACCAGGTAGTTTAGCTGACCGGTTTTTACACCGGTGCCAAACACAAAGAAAAATTTAATATATACAAATACGCTAAGGCCCAAAATAAGGGCCGTTAGTAATATAAACAGAAATTTTCTCATCGTACTGCTATTAAATTATATTTTCTCCAGCCACTTGCTCCAACTCACCTTGTTCTCCACAATGCTGCGCAGGTTGGCAATAGGGACACGCTCCTGCTTCATGGTATCACGCTCACGAATGGTCACGCAATTGTCTTCCAGCGATTGGTGGTCAATGGTGATGCAGTATGGTGTACCAATAGCATCTTGACGACGGTAACGCTTGCCTATACTGTCTTTCTCATCATACTGACAGTTGAAATCAAATTTCAAGGTATTCATGATTTCACGCGCTTTCTCGGGCAATCCATCTTTCTTCACTAGCGGCAATACTGCTAATTTCACGGGAGCCAGCACGGCAGGAATACGCATCACTACACGCTCTTCACCATTTTCCAATTTCTCTTCGGTATAAGCGGCAGACAACACGGCCAAAATCGTACGATCCAATCCAACCGAAGTTTCTACTACATAAGGCACATAGCTTTCATTGGTTTCAGGATCGAAGTATTGCATTTTCTTGCCGGAAAATTGTTGGTGACGGCCCAAGTCAAAATCGGTACGTGAATGGATACCTTCCAATTCTTTAAATCCAAAGGGAAATTCAAACTCAATATCCGCTGCGGCATTAGCATAGTGAGCGAGTTTATCATGATTGTGGAAGCGGTATTTCACCTCACCCAGGCCCAAGGATTTATGCCAGCGCAAACGGGTTTCTTTCCAATACTCATACCATTTCATTTCTTCACCGGGACGAACAAAGAATTGCATTTCCATTTGTTCAAACTCACGCATACGGAAAATAAACTGGCGGGCTACAATCTCATTACGGAAGGCTTTTCCGATTTGAGCTATGCCAAAGGGCACCTTCATGCGGCCTGTTTTCTGCACATTCAGGAAATTCACAAAAATCCCCTGAGCGGTTTCGGGACGAAGATAAATCACATTAGCATCTTCCGTCACGCTTCCCATTTGGGTACTGAACATCAAATTGAACTGGCGCACTTCCGTCCAGTTGCGTGAACCGGAAATGGGACATACTATCTCACAGTCAATAATCAGTTGACGTACGGCTTCCAGGTTGTTAGCATTCAAAGCATCGGCCATTTTTGTCCGCACTTCTTCTGCTTTTTGGGCATTGCGCAAAATATTCGGATTGGTAGCGCGGAATTGAACTTCGTCAAAAGTGTCGCCAAATTTCTTGCGGCCTTTCTCTACTTCTTTAGTAATTTTATCTTCAATTTTGGCGATATGGTCTTCCAACAACACATCAGCGCGGTAACGTTTCTTTGAATCTTTATTATCAATCAAAGGATCGTTGAAAGCGCCCACGTGTCCGGAGGCCTCCCAAATACGCGGGTGCATGAAGATAGCAGAGTCAATACCCACTATGTTTTCATGCAGGCGTACCATGGAGTCCCACCAATAGCGTTTAATGTTATTTTTAAGCTCCACACCCAACTGCCCATAATCATATACGGCACTCAACCCGTCGTAGATTTCGCTAGACGGGAAGATGAAACCGTATTCTTTAGCATGGGCAATCAGATTTTTAAATAAATCTTCTTGCGTCATATTAGTTTAGATAAGTGCTTTGTAAGCTTCGGGGCTAAGTAATTCGTTGGCTTGTGCAGGGTTTGACATTTTAATTTTCACGATCCAACCGGCAGCATAAGGATCTTTGTTTACTGATTCGGGAGCGCCTTCCAAGGCTGCATTTACTTCCACTACCTCACCTGAAACGGGCATATAAACGTCTGCCACGGTTTTTACGGCTTCAATAGCGCCAAACATATCACCGTCCTCCAGTGTTTCACCTTCGGTTTGCACATCAACAAAAACGATGTCGCCCAAGTGTCCTTGTGCATAATCGGTAATACCTACCACTGCGATGTCGCCTTCAACGCGAACCCATTCGTGATCTTTTGTGTACTTTAAGTTTGCAGGAATGTTCATAATACTTTAGTTTAAAAGTTAATAAGTTTATTAGTTTAAAAATTATTTTATTGTGACAATGATAAATTGAGACTGAATCCGGCGGTGGTATTGGCTGTTCCGATAGACGATACGCGCGGCGTGTTTACCACCCTGTCAAAGAAAAGGCGAATGGTAACATTATTGCTCACTATATAATCCGCAGAACACTTGATGCTCACCGTATTTTTACCATCTGAAATTTGTGGAAGATCCGTATTGTCGTATGCTATACGGCGAAGAATGCTCAAGTCCTCGCGTAAAGATAAATCTGCCCGCAAGCGCAAAGTAGTCCGCGATTGGGTAGTACGGTTACTCAGGAATTTGAAAATAACAGGAAATTCACGGAAAGTATATCCCGCGCCTATACGCCACTCATTAGTGCGCATTTCCGACACCTGATTATTGGCCATACTAAGACTCACACGGCGGTTGCGTATCCATTCTATGTGCGTAGACAAAGCATTGATCCAGCCGATATCAATATATAGCAGAGGAGAAAACTCTTCAGTGATCGACACGTTAGTCAAGTCACGCGGAGGAATAAAGTCATTCAGCGTATTTCGTATATATGCAAAACCATCATCGCCTTCCGTGTATTTCTGGTTGAGCATATATGAGTTAATCGCATATGTTGATTGGTAAGAGTGCATCAAAGTAGCGGAGGTAACAATATCTTTTAATGCTTTAATACGTGTAAGGCCGTTATAGGTAACGCGCCAGTTAGGTATGGGGATATTAAAGAAGTTGCTCAGTGTCACCTTGGAGGCCGACTGTCCTGTATAAGCAGCCAGGAATGACGGTATAAGTACTTCCGGCGAGAGGGCGCTGAAACCGTCGGCATAGCCGTTTTCATCAATTTCACCTGTATAACCATGGCCTTTTGCTGCAGGTTGAGCTGCTTTCTGTGCACCCAACCGCTGTGATATAATTGCACGGTTTTGCAGGAATGTTTGGAAGGCCGATGAGAAATAATCGTTGTTCACACTTGGTGATTCAAAGGCGGAAGATATACTCAGCACCGAAATATTAAAATTACCGGTAGCCTGATGTTGGTTGCTGGGCCTTGCAATATTATAGGTTGACAAGTTCTCTGCATAGCCGCGGCGGGCGGTCAACTCAATACGTAAATCGCGGATAGGCTCAATGGTAGCACGGAAGTTCCACGTGGTAGTATTATTCATTATGAAGGGGGAAATAATGGTGGTATCGGAGGACAACCACTGCATTTGTCGTGCTTTCTCCACAAAATCGGCATCCTGTGCACCAAAGACAAAGCCCCAACCCGGCGCCCAGTCATTACTGAAGTTCATACCCATAATCTGTGAGTTGGGTTTAAATCCCGGCACAATAGTAGCTTGAGCTCCCGTGTAATTCAATGACACATTGCGCACCATCATAGCCATGCGCACCAATAATTTTCCTGTATAATTCAGCGGGTTTTCTTTCTTAGGCACTTTTCCTGTAACTTTCACGGTGACCCCTTTTGCAGCTTTCTCCACAGTCACCGCCACCGTATTCTTATCCATCACCACCACATCGGCACCAACAACAGCTCCGGAAGCATCTGTGAGCACCACTTTCACCTGCTCTACGCCTAATTTGTGGCGAACTACGCGCCGCTGTTTCGCTGCCAAATTAAGCTTTGAGCTTTCATATGTAGCATCAACCATCTCCGGCCGCTTGCGCTGACGGCCCGAGAACTCATCATTAATACCTCTTAGATAGGAGGACTTATTATAGAGGCTTTCTAAATTCAAGCTCGCATTAAGATTTACATTACGGGCATTACCTATGGTATTTCCCGGATCGTATGCATCGTCTCTCAGCAAAGGCGCTGCCTGCCAGTCGTAGCTGCCGCCATAGCGGAACGAAGCATTAGTCCATTCCATGAAAGGAATTTTGTTAATCGGCACCTGCCATGTAAGGTCATAGCGATGATAATACTGCACATTGCGGCCAAGATTCCAAAAGTTAGTCCAGGTAGAATCGTGCCAATGCCGATACCCGTCCGGATCCAAGCTCTTATTGATGATCCCTTCCGGCTCATCAATGCGTGCGCGGTTATTCGCTGAAAAGTCGAGCTTAATACTTCGTGTGACATCCCAGCTAATATTATAGTTCCTATCCCATGTAAAATCTTTGGCAGCCGTAGCCGGAAGAATTACATCAGGGGAAGCAACAGTACGGTATTGCAGTTCGTTATATGCCCTATTAATGTCAGTATTAAAGCTGAACTGATTAGGATATGGGCAAAAATTCATTTCATTAATCAGGCGAAGATATTTCGACTGCAGCCAGGACACTTTTTTGAAAAGAGCAATAGAATATGGTTGAACATTATAGGCATATCCTAAGTTGAAGTGATAATTTTCATCTATCTGATGATCCATCCGTGAGTTGTGCGCCAAAAGCCGATTATATGCAAAACTCAGTGAAAAGTTGGACACATGGAATACCCGCTGATCCGTTACATTAGCACCCACACGCACATTGGTGAAATTAAGCGCCAAGCGTTGCTTGAAATCCAGTACCATTCGTTTTAATGAGTCGCGCTCGTACGAAGAAAGGTTATTGAGGGCATCTTTCAATAAAATATCCTGATCAAAGGGATTATACTTTGGCGTTGTATAATTCTCCATAAATCCGAAGAAAAATGGAAGATGCACCCCAAATTGAGCCGGTAAAAATTTACCTAATTCCAAGTTCGCTGCAATATCATACTGGTAAATTTGCACCTGGGATCGATCTGCCATTTTTGACTCCAAGCTTCCGAAGTTAGGTGTCATCATATTTCCCGCTACGGTAATATTTCCGAAGTCTGCCAGCTTCGTAGATATGCGGGCGTTGGCCGCATAACCGGCTGATTCGTCAAAATTGGTCAAGCGCAATTCGTCTACCCACACAATAGCTGATTTCGGTAATCCATCATCACCGCGGGTGTTTCGCTTCGAAGGGTTGCGTATACCCACCATTAAGGTGCGCACACCACCCAAATTCGGATTACCAACAATACGAATAGTATTCAGCCCATCTTTCTTTTCAAACACAGAGGTCAAAGAGCCACCCTGCGATTTCATGAGCGCGTTACGTTCCAATTTTGCTTCCGTGAATATGTTCAACGCAATATCCAGCTTATTGGATTCCG
>JAVBSQ010000125.1:0-9634 GCA_031556695.1 Bacteroidales bacterium
AACAAAATTTTTCATCATACCTCACTCCCTAATCAAAATATCCAAATGCGCCACCAGTCCCCTCAGATCCTGCTCTGAAAAAATAGTTTTCTTCAGTTTATTGATCTCCGGATTAATGGTAAAATTAAATGCGGTGGAAAAATCCACTTCCTGTAAATTTGTTTTAAAAAAGGAAGCCCGTGCTAAATCACATTTATCAAAGATGGAAAAAGCAATATCCGCCTCATCAAAATAAGCCTCATTAAGGTTGCAATCTATAAACTGAGTGCTCCGAAGACTGACTCCAACAAAATTTACATAATTCAAATACGATTTTTTAAAAACAAGCGTATTGGAAAATTTACCTATACCGGCAAAACTTGTCCCCGTCATTTTACAATCTTCAAATGTCACCTCCCGGAGATTGGTGGACGAGAACTTAGCAAGCCCTAAATTACATTCCTTAAAGATACAATTCTCAAATAAAACCGTATTGATCACCTTTCTGGAAAAATCGCAGGACAAAAACACACATTCGTTGTATTCATCTTCCATTTCAAGCTCGTTGAAATTTATTTTTTCAAAAGATTTATTTTCTACCATAACTTACACGGCTCCGGTTAAAACAAGATATCCAAATCTACCCCCATGAAATAGTTGGGTTCCTGACCGGGTGAAATTATTACGCCGTATTTAACCTTTAGCGGAATAATAAGCTGCAATGGCAACCGTGCCCAAGCAGGCATGTTATAATAATTAATATTAAATAGAGAACCTATTTGTACACCGAAAGAAGGTACAAAAACAAAGGCCGCTTTTCCCTTAGTCCACTGCACACCTACTTCCGTATAATTCGACAAACCTATAAATCGTTTTTCAGCCACCCAAATGTCGACATTGTTTCGAACCCCAACGCGTATTTGATTACTAACAGCTAATGTAGAAAAGTCGTCATAATCTTCATACACCAAATCAGCATCAGGGTCATCTTCGTCCACATCTAAAGGATCACCCATTTTGTTCTCCTGATCATAGTCGTAATATTTTCCAAAGCCATACATGAAAGTATAGCCCATCCAGTAGTCTACCGTACCACGTTTACCGCCATATTTGTTCAGTGAGTATACACTTATTGGGTTACCAATATTCAACCGGAACTCCATACCAAAATAAACATCATTGGCCCAAAATACCGGAGGTGCATTAAGGCCTAGAACCAACGTGTTGGCTGTACGGCTCATCACAAAATTACGATAATACACCAACTGTCCCGCTTTTTGCATAGGGTCAGTGATTTTTACCGTGTCCGGAAATAAAGTTGTCAAGTCGGAATTGAAGGGAATAGGCACCAGTTTCAAGGCCGGAATGTTAGCAATCAGATAGTCGGGCTGCTTCTCTTTTTCATCGGGAATTTGATTGTAGAATGGCACATGATCTTCATTAGTATAGCTTTGCTCAAAGGCGCTCCAAACATCCGTGAGCGACAATTCTACGGCGTGTATAGTACGATTGGCCTCTTGAGTATAAGGTGAATAATGAATAGCTAACAAACTCGTATCTTTCTGCCAACTTTTTTGTGTGCTATTGAAAAATTTGTCGCCCGAGGCCCGCCAAATCTCACCCTCACGGTTAACCACCGTAACCCCTTCAGCATTATAAAAATTGTGCAAGGCATTATTATTCGTTAATGAAGCCACCAACGAGCGGTTCACTACCAGGTGTCCCGACACAAATGAATCTTCAAGAAAGTGGTCGGCAAAACCATTGAATAAAAAAGCATAGAACAATAATTGCTTGGCTTGTTCAGGATTCGTTCTTACCAACTTCCCGGCCTGCTCAGCCAGGTCAATAGACAAGGCATGCAAGGTTACATAAAAATCAAGTGAATTGGTCTTTTCCAATTTTTTGAAAATCGTCTCTACCTCTCGTGGATTTTGACATTGCTTGATATAACTCTTATCAAATTTACGAAATTGCTGTTGGAATGTTTTTCCGTATTCATAGAAATGTGCTTGACTAATAGCTGCAAGCATAATGTAACTGAAATCTTTGAAGGCTATCTTTCCATTTGGTGCGGAGGTGTACCCTTGCTCCATATACTTGTTGTGTGTGTAGATAACCTGCTGCATCAGCGTATTTTTCCGGCGCAGCTGTTCTTCCAACTGCAGCGCCGTGCGGGCATGGTCGCCGCTCAGTCCGTTAAGCACACCGTAGCCAACATCTTCACCACCGGCTACTGATAGGTCTACAAAATAATAGGAGTTTGTTTTTTCATCTTTTGCTACATTCAAAAACTGCAGCAGGAAAGCGCCATTTTCACTCTTTTGTATTGCACCCATCAGCCTAAGCCAGGCTGCATCGCCAATATCCTTATGTTCAGAGTAATCATAAGCCACCGCTTTGACCGAAAAGGCCAACAGTAAAACCAGTAAAATTTTATATTTCATTGTCAAAAAAAATCATTTTTTGCATAATCACACACTACTTTATTATATTTGTTTGATACGCCGGCTTCAAAAGTTTATGCCATGAAGGATCATCGCTGCGGTCTTTTAGAGCTATGCCTGTGCGCTGCATATCAAATGCTTGCTCAATCAGCCACGCCAGTTTAAAGGCCGCTTTATCATACGTCAAGCCCTCGGGACGAATATTGGAAACGCAATTCCGCTCGGAATCGGGACAGCCCACACTAGGCTTCCAACTGAGATAGGCGCCCATACTGTCGGGAGACGATAATCCCGGCCGTTCGCCAATGAGAATAACTACCACTGAAGCTTTCAGCAAGCGCGCCACCTCATCGGCCAAGGCCACGCGTGAACGCTCGGCTATAACAATGGGATAAACAGTCTTGCCCAAAGTTTGCATATACGGGAGGAAGTGTTCCACAAACGGGAGGGCATGATTGTGCATCGCCACCGACGAAAGGCCATCAGCCACTACCAAGAGTACATCTGCTGCCGGAAGATTTGCCTGCTCCAAACGCATAGCCGAGGTAACGCCCAGCTTACGCCCTAAATCGGGACGAGTGAGGTATTCCTCCTTGCTCCCTGCCAAACTCTCCACAAAGAGCGTCGGTAAACCTTTTGCTTCAAATTCATCTGCCAGTTTATACTTATCAAAGGGAAGCCAAACAGCATCTTTAGCTAAGGCGTGTGAAAGCTTGAACTGCAAATAAGCATCGGTGGGCAAGCCTGCTCCGGCACGGCCAAGGGATATACGTGCCGCAGTGTATTGCTTTAACTCACTCCAATTATTTTGTATTAAACCATCGTTTTCCATAGCATTATAGTGAGGAGATTTGTAAAAGAGAAGAAGGTGATGAGGGTAATAGTACTCCTGCGGCATTAGTCAACCGCACTTTTTCCAGCCAAGAGGCAAATTCGGGAGCATGCTGTAACCCCAACACTTCACGTATATAAAGTGCATCATGAAAAGAGGTGCTTTGGTAATTAAGCATGATATCATCAGCCCCGGGTACGCCAATGACAAAAGTGACACCGGCAGCCGCCAACAAGGTGAGCAGAATATCCATATCGTCTTGATCTGCCTCTGCATGATTGGTATAACACACATCGCAGCCCAAAGGAACTCCCAAAAGTTTGCCACAGAAATGGTCTTCAAGGCCGGCGCGGATAATTTGTTTTCCGTCATATAAATATTCGGGACCAATAAATCCAACGACTGTGTTTACTAATAAAGGTTTATACCGGCGAGCTACGGCATAAGCGCGCGCTTCACAGGTTTGCTGATCTACATTATGATGCGCTCCGGCAGAAAGACAGCTGCCCTGCCCCGTTTCAAAATACATCACATTATCACCAATCGTGCCGCGCTTTAGGCTCATTGCAGCTTGATACGCCTCATCAAGGATAGAAAGGCTGACACCAAAACCTCGATTAGTGCCTTCGGTTCCGGCGATAGATTGGAAAACCAAGTCTACCGGGACATTCTTTTCAATCAGTTGAATGGTATTCGTAACATGGGTCAACACGCATGATTGGGTCGGAATCTCATAGCGGCGAATAACCTCATCAAGTAAATAGTTAATCTGCTCCAAAGCGGGCATACTATCCCCTGCCGGATTAATACCTATAACCGCATCACCGCTACCGTACATCAAGCCATCAAGGATAACCGCAGCAATACCTTTAATGTCATCAGTAGGGTGATTAGGTTGCAGGCGGGTGGCAATACGCCCGGGCAAACCAATTGTATTACGAAATTTTGTAACCACATGACATTTCTTTGCCACTAAAACCAAGTCTTGGTTACGCATTATTTTTGAAACGGCAGCAGCCATCTCCGGCGTAATTCCGGGCGCTAAAGCAGTCAGGACTTCAGGGGTAGCCTGTTCACTCAATAACCAATTCCGGAACCCTCCCACTGTAAGATGTGCAATAGGAGCAAAAGCTGTGGCATCATGCGTGTCAACAATCAGTCGCGTAACCTCATCTTCTTCATAAGGAATGACAAGCTCTTCCAAAAAAGTTTTCAATGGCAGGTCAGCCAAAGCCATCTGTGCCGCTACTCTTTCTTCCATAGTGCTGGCCGCCACTCCGGCTAGTATATCACCGGAGCGGGCCGGCGAAGCTTTGGCCAATAAACTCTTTAATGTGTCGAAGGTGTAAACCTTATGCCCAATAGTTGTACTGTAAGACATGTGATAATTTTATGCTAATTATCACAAAGATATACTTTATTTTAAATATTCCTGCTAAAATAAGCAGAAGGAATATTTCCGGTCAGTTCCCTGAAATTACGCAAAGCAGTAGATTTAGAACGGAAACCTACTTCAAAGAAAGTTTCCTGATAGCTATTGGATTTTCCGGACCTCACCAAACCTATAAACTCATTTATCCGGAGCCGGTTCACATAATCCGTATAATTATCATACCCCCCCTCTTGTATTGCTAAAGCCAACGTAGTCCGGTTAGTAGCTAACCGTTGAACCAACACCGCCATAGACAAATCGGGATCGCGCCATAACATTTCTTTTTTCATTAGCGCATCCAGCTTGCCAAACAAAAGCCCGTATCTCATTTCTTGAGCATCAGAGATAGATGAGTGATCAGGAGTTGGTACAGCAAATCCATAATCTATAACCGGCTGCAAAATTGTTTCTACAACAGGGTGTTCCGCCAATGCATCTTTCTCCGATGGTTTGTCAATCAACCGTACAAAAAGCTCCTGATAGACAATATACATCTCACAAGCCACACTTACATAATAATATCCTGTGTCAACATATATATTATCTGACGACAAGACCATTATATATGCAAGCGTATTAACTACACAGGCAGTAACATAACCCCATATCCACCGGCGATTGGTATTATTATACCTTTTAGTATAAGGTATAAAAAAGATAAATAGCAGTGGAAGAAAAATCATCAGACACAGTAACAATCGCAACCATACATCAAAATTCCCAATGTCAGGCAACATATCTATAATCGTAGTGTATGGCTTATAGATTACGCCAAAACATAAACTCAGCAACCATACACCTGTAAATAGCAAAAGAGGTATACACAGCTTAAATAGCCGCTTCAAATTAATCCATCCCGGCGAGATCACCTCTATAGGATAGGTAATATAAGCCGTTACCATAAAAATGGCCAGCAACAACATTGGCACCGAAACTACCAATGGGGGCCTGTCGCCGTGCATCAAGCTGACAATACGCAAGGTATAATTAAACACTGACACTAATACAAAAAAGCAAAGAATCAAACGGGAGCGCTCTCCTTCACGACGTTGCAAGAACAACAACAATGCCATAATCAGGTAGGCCACTGCAGCCATGAACACAGAACCAAAGTAAATTTCTCGCATAAATGTGCATTACAATACACAAAGATAGGAAAATAACATTTATTAAAAGTATTACGCTGTTATAAAAATATAACTTCTTAAAAATCAAAATTAAACACCTTTGAAATTGTATTTTTGACACGGAGTAATGTGCTACTTATTCTTAAATAATTTTAATTGTAAAAATGACATGTCGTGATTATGTAAAAATGGTACACTCGTACCTCGTTATTAGCTTTATTTTTGTATATTAATAAATACAAAAAAACATGAAAAAAATTATTTTTGCCCTTGCTGCTACTTTAGTGCTGGCATCTTGCTACAACACCCGTGTGTTAGTAGGTAATGTAAAGCCCAATGAACCAATGGTTGAGGTAAACAGTGAATGGAATCACCATTTTCTCTTTGGCCTTGTAGGCTATTCTGAAATGAAGGGTGCCGACTATGTTAATAACCGCACTGATTATGCAGTAAAAACTTATACCGGTTTCTTATCGGGTTTGGTAGGAGGTATTACTTTTGGAATTTATACCCCAACACAGACCAAGTACTACATTCCGCTCAGAGATAAAGAATAAACGCCTAATAAATAGGTGAAATATGAAGAAATTGAAGCGAATAAGCATTCTTGTAATGCTCATAGGTGCATTTTCCGCCTGCAAAAAAGACGATTCCAATACACCTAATATGCCTGAAATGGTTCAAGTTACCGGCGGAACCTATACAATGGGAGCTACTCCGGAGCAAGTAAGCTCAGGCTATTCTAAACCGGACGAAACTCCCACCCATACGGTAACATTGAGCAATTTCAAGATAAGCAAGTACGAAATTACCAACGCACAGTTTGTTGCCTTTATGAATGCGCGTGGAGTAGATGCAGAAGGCAGATATAGTGGTAAGCTCCTATTTCATGACGGGGAATCATCAGCCTTTCAAGTGGTATATATTTCAGATAAATGGACGGTAAAAAGCGGTTACGAAAATTATGCGGTAGGGAATGTAATGTGGGATGGTGCTGATGAGTATTGCCGTTGGGCGGGCGGGCGCTTACCTACCGAAGCTGAATGGGAATTTGCAGCAAGAGGCGGTAATCAAAGCAAAGGCTACTTGTATGCCGGCGGAAACCAGTCACAGTTAGATGTCATTGCATGGTATTCTGGAAATAGCGGAAATGCTACGCATAAAGTGGGTGGTAAAATGCCCAACGAATTGGGGCTATATGATATGAGCGGCAATCAGTGGGAATGGTGTAGCGACTGGTTTGGCAGCTATACCGCAGACTCACAAACAAATCCAACAGGTCCTGCAACCGGCACCGAGCATATTGTGCGTGGCGGTGCCTTTGCGAGCGATGCCGATGGCCGCTGCCGTGTAGCGCGTCGCGTCAGTTTGGATGACGATCCGGCGAATATTGATGCTGATATGGGTTTCCGGTTAGTTATGCCGTAATATTGCTAATCACATCAATAAATTTATATACTAACACCTTTCCCATCATAACAGGGAAAGGCGTTTTTTAAAACCTCAACCCAACAGTTCCTCTGATCCACCCTTCAAACCTGTTGGTACTTCCTGAATGAGAAACTGCAAATGAAGGATCCACTATCCGGATTGTACATTTTTTATATCAACCCCGCAATGTAGCTTTCCATTGACTCCGGTGTTGTAGCCGGCGCAAAACGTTTAATTGTCATGCCATCACGTGAAACAAGGAATTTTGTAAAATTCCATTTTATACGCGATCCCAAAAATCCACCGGTACGTTTTTTTAGATACTTATATAAAGGAATAGCCTCCTTGCCGTTGACCTTTATCTTCGCCATCAATGGAAACGATACTCCAAAATTCAATTCGCAAAATGAAGCTATGTCCGCATCGTTGCCCGGTTCCTGATGCATAAACTGATCACAGGGAAAACCAAGAATGATCAATCCACGGTCTTTATATTTCTCATAAAGAGCTTCCAATCCTTTATACTGCGGCGTGAACCCACATTTGCTGGCAGTATTTACAATTAACAGAACCTTGCCACGAAATTGTTCCAAAGAAATATCCTGGCCTCTGTTATCTTTGACTATAAAATCATACATTGACTTTTCCATATTATTCATATTTTTATGCATTTACTCAGATATACCTGATTTATATTTCCCCCAAAGGTAATCGTTAATTTACAAATAATTATCATCTTTGCGATAATTATTTTTATTTTTTATAAAATATTTTGGCGGCTCATCTGTCTACATAAATAGATAGATAAAAACAATTAAATTTAAATAGTTATGAAAATGAAAAGATTTGTATTCATGCCGCTCATTGGAATCACTGCCATAGCAGGATTCAGCGCGGGAACCATGCTATTATGGAACTGCCTAATTCCGGGCATCTTTGGGCTAACTGCCATTAGTTTCTGGCAAGCACTTGGTCTATTGGCTTTAGCACGACTGTTATTCGGCGGTTTTGGACATCATCACATGATGAGAGGCAGAATGCACAGAGGCATGCACCACCATCATGGCATGCACGGGTGCCGTCACGGCCATAATCCAATTCGTGAAAAATGGTCGACAATGAGCCCGGAGGAACGCAAAGAGTTTATGGAGAAAATTTACAAAGAACGCATGGAAGGTGGACATCATTGCGGCCATCACCATGAATAAACAGGCAACAAAAAGCACCGAAGAACTGATTGCAGCCTATCAACCGCAACTCAAAGCATTCATCCGTAAACGGGTCAATAGCAACGAAGACGCTGAAGATATACTGCAAGATGTTTTTTACCAATTCGTCAAAACGGTTGACAATACGATGAACCCAATAGAACAGGTGGCAGCCTGGCTCTACCGGGTGGCCCGTAATACCATCATTAACAAAGGCGTCAAGAAAAAGGAGGCTGCTTTACCTACTTACCGGGATGACGAAAGTGATGATGAGATATTAGAAGATTTTTCGGAAATTTTATTCCACGAAGAAAAAAGCCCATCACCTGAAACCGAATATTTACGCTCTTTAGTATGGACAGAGCTTGAAGCCGCGTTGGCGGAACTGCCGCCGGAACAGCGGGAAATATTTGAGTTGACAGAGTTGGAAGATATTCCGGTAAAAGAAATAGCCGAGGCTAAAGGAATAGCAGTTAACACGCTGTTATCGCGCAAGCATTATGCTGTACAGCATCTCCGCAAACGATTAGCCGGATTGTATGATGAAATTATTTATGCCTGAACTATATGCTCACCTCAACATCTTTCCCAGATCCGGCGGGGAATGAGCCGCCAGAAAACGACTACAATATTCCAGCGGAATGGCAGATACACTGCCCGTTGTTTCTTGTTGATAGCCCTACATATGACCTTTACGGCCTTGGACAAGGATACTATCATGGGATAGCGGTAACCGGTTAAAAAATCGGTAGCTATAAAACCGGGCATCAATGTAGTAAATTTCAGATTGATTTTTTCATACCGGGCGCGCTGTGCCAAACAATCGACATAGTGACGCATGTAGCGCTTGGTAGCGGAATAAGCAGGTGCCTGCCGCAAAGCGCGTACACTCGCCACAGACGAGGTGACTATAATATGCCCTTCTTTTTTCGCTTTGAAATAATTATACCCGAACACCATCATAGCCGTAAAACCAAGGGCGTTTACTCTCACTCCTTGTAATTCCACTTCCGGCTCCAGGTCAGGCAACTCTTTACCATAGCCGGAGTTGATGAAGAGCGCATCCATGCCTCCCATCTCTTCCAATAACTCTTGCAGCTGACCTGTGGCATTGCCATCACAAATATCCATCATTTTAATGTGGATATTTTCCGGATATTTTTTCTTGATTTCTTCCA
>JAVBSQ010000031.1:0-7807 GCA_031556695.1 Bacteroidales bacterium
GCTTGCTTCCTCATTTGCCTGTCGGCAAATTCCTCGCAATGACGAGTGAGGCTCATGAACAGCGTGACACTCCCTCTTTGCACCATCTACCCACATAGTACCGCGCGGGGGCCGGATTGTCGTGGCGGGCCGGCGGTGGCCCGTGGGCAGAAGCGTACGACAATCTTGATCTTTTTGTTACTTTTTGTATCAAGACAAAAAGTAAGAAGCGTCGAAAAAAGGGGCTGTTGTATAAATAACAGTATAAGAAGAGAAGAGAGAGTAACCGCAGCCCCACAAAAGCAATGGTGAAAGGTAGAGGGTAGAAAGGTGAAAAGGTGAAACACCCTGTACCTTTACACCTTGCACCTTTTACCGTATTTCGTCGATAAACAATAAATTCCCACACCGCTAAAAAGTGAAAAGTTAGAAAGTGAAAAGTTCGTAAAGAAAAATCTTTATAACTTTATAAACTTTGCCACGTTATAAACTTAAATAGCGGAGCCATTAGCGCGAGCCCATACAAGAATTATTTTTGTCTGAAGGCCTGTCAAGAACCTGTATATACAAAATAAATCAGAGCCCACACCAATTCTTTTATTATGTTATTAAGGGATTGACACCTTAAACATGTCATGATAGAAAAAGGGTGGGCGCTAACTTTATTTTCTCGTATATACTAAAATTTTGACAGTTTTCAGACAGAGAATAACAAAGCTAACGCCATTTTATCCCGCAGACCATCCTATTTATAAGGTGCCTGACGAGATGAAGACGGGAAACAAAGAACATTTTACGATTACAAAATTACAACAGCCTCTTCATTCTTCCAAACGAAATGCGTTAAATTACACTATGCCTACATACAAATTTAGTTTGGCTCAATATTTGTCGATGATTACGATAAGCTCATACAAGAGTATTTACATGTCTGAAAACCTGTCAAACCGCACTGCTCTCCTGCAGCGCAACAAAGCCCCTCCGTAAGGCCTCACTGAGATTGCGGAGCGCCAGCGGAATGTCCCATTTGCTTTTATCACGCACCTCCACTTTATTAGAGATAGCACGCAACGCAATGAAAGGTACCTTCTCTTGTAAACATACATAAAAGAAGGCCGCCCCCTCCATGGTTTCTATATCGGGAGAGAAACGGGCCACCAACTCATCTATCTGGGGTTGGGCACCGCTAACGGTCTGCACGGTGACGCCAACGGCAGAGTTAAGAGTGGAGAGTGGAGAGTGGAAAGTTAAGGGGGCGCATAATGCACCATGGGAGAAGGGGAAGGTGTCAGCGTTCAATAAATTTTCATCAAAAAGAGTGGAAAAACCGGCAGGCGTACGCACCCCTGTGTCGCCAAAATATTCCTTAGTCACCCTGCACACCGCCCCCACGGGCAAAGTATCGGTATAGGAACCGGCAATGCCTATATTAATGACTAAATCAAAACGCTCTTGGCATACCTGTTTTAGAGTATGGTAGGCCGTAGCCGTAACGCCAATGCCGGTAACCACGCAATGGGCGTCAAGCGACGGGAAAGCGGGAAGTAACTGTTGGGCGGCCAGTAATTCGTGGGGAGTAGCTGCGGTAATGAGTATTTTCATAAATGCAAATTCAACTCCCACAGATCTCACGGATAGCACAGATAAAAGGCATAAAAAAAGAAAATTCTGTATAAATCTGTGTAATCTGTGGGAAATTACTTATTTTTGCGTAAATATAGTAAAAATACGGCATGTACGAAAAAATTGACAAATACGATACTGAAACAACAGAAAAACTGGCCAAACACTACCACGCTATTCTTGAACTCTTAGGCGAAGACTCTGCACGCGAGGGCTTGGAAAAAACACCGCTGCGAGTGGCTAAGTCCATGCAGTTCCTCACCCATGGTTATAACCTAAATCCGGCAGAGATACTACTCTCCGCTCGTTTTAAGGAGGAATACCAACAAATGGTGTTGGTGAAAGATATTGAACTGTACTCGCTGTGTGAACACCATATGCTCCCCTTCTACGGGAAAGCACATGTAGCCTACATACCCAACGGTTATATTACGGGATTGAGCAAGATAGGCCGCGTGGTAGACGCTTTTGCCCGCCGCCTGCAGGTACAGGAACGGCTTACCGTACAGATACGTGACTGCATACAGGAAACACTGAACCCCTTGGGTGTGGCCGTGGTTATTGAAGCCTCTCATACCTGCATGCAGATGAGGGGAGTGCAGAAGCAAAATTCGGTAGCGACCACCTCCGCCTTCACCGGCGCATTCATGAAAGACCCCCGCACCCGCGAAGAGTTTATGCACTTGATAGGTGTGAAATTACATTAAAAATTAGTCCGCCTCCCTTTTTATCACTACCTTTGTTGGATATACTTTATTTTTATGCGTAAATTTTTCTTCTCCCTTATATTTATCGCCTTCGGTTTAAGCCTCACCGCACAACCTGCCGTGAAATGGCATACCCTTGAAGAGGCTGCGAAACTGAATGCCAAATCACCCCGCAAGATATTTCTCGACCTGTACACCGACTGGTGCGGCTGGTGCAAGACACTGGATAAAAATACTTTTTCTAACCCTGAAGTAGCCAATTACCTCAACACACATTTTTATCCCGTAAAGATGAATGCGGAAGGGAAGGATCCCATAGAATTTAAGGGAGAAACCTACAAATTTAATGCCCAATACCGTACGCATGACCTGGCTATTGCCTTTATGCAAGGTAAAATGAGCTATCCCACCACGGCCTACATGGACGAGAATTTGCAAATGATTACTACTGTCCCGGGCTATCAATCGCCCGAAGATATGCTTCCTATCCTGGTTTTCTTCGCTGAAAATTACTATCAGCGTATAAATTGGGAAGAATTCCAAAAGCAATGGCCACAATTGAAGAAGGCCAGGCAGCAATAATCTACAGCGGAAAGGTCATTACCTTACCCAACTGATATACCGGAATGCGGGTTTGCAAAAGGGTAGTCTGTCCGTCGAGCAAGCGGGCTTGCACCACCTCAGGAATGCGATAAGACACGCGTTTACCCTTGTCCGTGTCCGCCGCATTGGAAGGCATAGACGACACCTTCTTATCCATAACCAATTCTAATACCACAGGACGGCCAGCCACATTGTCGGCCGACACTAATCCTTGCGTATCGGAGATACGGAAGGCCACATATAGTTGTTTGGCTTGTGAGGCTTCGGGAACCACTTCAAAATTGGCCGACTGCACATCTCTCGCCGTTTTACCTACAAAGAGACTAAGGTACTCTTTTTCCATACGGTTAATTTCTTCAAGGGCAGCGCGCATAGCATCGCCGGTAAACGCGTTGTCAGCCTCACCCGTAATCATCTCCATACGTTTTTTACGCAAAGTGTAAATAGCATTCGCGGTTTCTTCGGCGCGACGTTCTATGTTTTTCTCCACCACCTGGCTTTGCTGCACCGGAACGCGTTCAAAACCACTATCCGTTTTCACGGTTTTATAAAAGGTAGAGCTTTCTTTAGCGAGATTAGACTCGGGCCCACGATTGGTAAAATCTTGCGGACGGGCATCATTGGAAAAACGCCAGGGAATAGCTGTTGAAGCATTATTCTCAAACATGGAGACCAGTCCGGTGGAGGTCATAGCCAAGAAATTGGCTGCAGCCTTACTATCTTTAATAGTCACAGTAAAACTCTGGGCAGCATCAGCTTCAACGAAATAATGCAACTCTACGCTTTTCAATATATATGTTTCTTTATTTTCGGTAGCCGCCTCAATCCCCAAATATTTAGGGGCAAATTTAGCATATGGCCCTGCGGTAAACACCTCATGGTGGGCCTCCACATATAGTTTTACACTTGTTTTAGGCAGGGCATAGACCACTACGCCGGTGGGCAATTGCTGCTGAGGCTGCGCGAAGGCTGCCATGCCGATGAATAAAGAGAGTACGGATAATAAAGTTTTTCTCATTGTAGTAATATTTAATTACGAATTTCAAATTACGAATTACGATTAATCGTAACCTGAATTCGTAATTATTAATTCGTAATTCGTAATTGATGTAAGTATCTTTTAATCGTCTCCTCCAATCCCAGGTAAAGCGCGTCGGCAATGAGCGCATGGCCTATGGATACCTCCAAAAGTCCGGGTACACTTTGTGCAAAATGCCGCAGGTTGAGCAGGCTCAAGTCGTGGCCGGCATTCAATCCCAAAGAACAGTCGGCCGCCACCTGTGCCGCCAATACAAAAGGAGCCACCGCCACCTCCGGATTCTTCAGATACAAGTCTGCATAAGGCTCGGTGTATAACTCCACCCTGTCGGCTCCGGCCTTAGCCGCTCCTAACACCATATTTTGGTCGGCATTGACAAAGATGGACACACGAATACCTTTTGCCTGAAAAGTGGAGACCACCTCGCGCAGAAAAGATAAATTTTTCACCGTGTCCCATCCGGCATTGGAGGTGAGCACATGCTCTGCATCGGGCACCAAGGTAACCTGTTCCGGTAAAACCCTTAACACCAAATCCATAAATTCCTTCGTTGGATTTCCCTCAATATTAAACTCAGTGGTAACCACCGGCTTAAGCGCCAATACATCGGCATAACGAATATGCCGCTCATCGGGACGAGGGTGCACTGTAATTCCCTGTGCTCCAAATTTTTCACAATCTAAGGCCACCTGTACCACATTGGGCACATTACCTCCCCGTGCATTGCGGAGCGTGGCAATTTTATTAATATTTACACTTAATCTTGTCATTTCATCGCAAAAATACAGTTTTAATCCGGTAAAAAGCTATATCTTAGCGAAAATTTTTGGGAAAATATGCAAATAGCTATCAACGGACGTACTTTAGCCGACTGCCATCATGCCGGATTTATTGGGTTGGTGCGACTGTTACAAGAAAAAGGAATCAAAATATTGCTCTCCCACTCTCTCAGTGGTGATTTTTCCGATATTCAAGCGGAGCGCTTCACCACACTGCCTAAGAACACCGACTTCCTTATCAGCTTGGGTGGCGATGGTACTTTTTTAGAAAGTGTATTGCTGGTGACGGATATGGAAGTACCTGTAATAGGTATAAACACAGGCCGTTTAGGTTTTTTGGCAAGCAATACCCTAAGTGAGAGCGAAAAAATAGTTAAAGCACTGCTCACCAAAAACTATCATTTGGAAGAACGCACCCTGCTACAGGTATCCGGTAATTTCTTCCCGAAAGGAGATACTCCCTATGCTCTCAACGAAATAGGTATACAGAAACAAAACCCGACCATGATTTCCGTAAAGGTAAATGTTAATGGGGAACAGCTGCCCGACTACTGGGCCGACGGAGTATTACTGTCTACCCCTACCGGCTCTACAGCATACGCAATGAGTGTGGGCGGTCCTTTAGTCATGCCCGGCACACCGTGCTTTCTGCTCTCGCCCATCGCATCACATAACCTCAGCATACGCCCCCTGGTCATGAACGACACGTCGCGCATCACCATGCAGGTAAGCACACGTAGCGGCCCCGCCATACTCAGCCTGGATAACCGCACTTATGAAATAGCTTCCGGCAGCACTTTCAGTATTGAAAAAGCGCCGTTTAGCGTAAAAATAGTCCGCCTGCCGGGCAATAGTTTCTTCTCTGCCCTTAACGAAAAATTATTATGGGGAAGCGACAAAAGAAATAGTTTGTATTAAACCTTTTGCTAAATTGTTTGTCTAAAAATATGATGTCATCAGTTCAAAAATTTTTGCTTCTTCCTCTTTTGTTGTTTGTCTTCCCGGCAACGGCACAAGACGCCTCGGATTGTTTTTATGAGCGAAATGCCCATGAGTTCGGAGTCCTTGGTGGTGCAAGTTATTATATGGGTGACTTCAATGCCAACCTCACCCCGCTTAAGCAGCCTTCATGGTATGCCGGAGTGATGTATCGTTATAATTTAAAACGTTATTTCGCTTTTCGTGCACAATTGGGCTACGGCAATATTAAAGGTTCCGGCGAAGGAGTGAAGGGCCTTCCGGAAGACCCTATGAATAACAACTGGAAGTTTGACCGTCCCTGGATATTCGGCGATGCGATGGTTGAGTTTAATTTCATGCCTTACAACGCAGTGGACATACGCAAGAATCAACGTTTCACCCCTTTGTTAATGCTTGGTTTAGGTGTTTCAAACTTTGGTAGTAACGCCATACAACCGGAAAGTTACTCTTCAGCCAAAAGAGGCAGCTCCCCCTTACTTATTGATATTCCCGTAGGTATAGGCTTTAAATGGTGTGTTGCAGAACGCTTTACACTAGGTGCTGAATGGCTGTGGCGTATTAGCTTTTATGATGAAATTGACTATTACGCGGGAGTAAATGCAGACCATTCTGCTACCATTAACAATGACTGGATAGGTTCCATAGGCCTTACCCTCTCCTACCACATACCACAGTACGTAACCTGTCCGGCCAACAACCCTTACAAACCGTCGAAACGCAAATATGACGGCCGATTGAATAAATAAATATGACAACTCACCTTTCTATACCTTCACACGTAGCCATTATCATGGACGGCAATGGCCGTTGGGCTAAACGACAAGGCATGAAACGTATATTCGGACACCGCAATGCCATTGAAGCCGTACGGGCCGCCATCTCTACCAGTGGTGAACTGGGGGTTGGCTACCTCACGCTCTACGCCTTCTCGGAAGAAAACTGGAAACGTCCGCAAGATGAAATAGATGGACTTATGGAGCTGTTGGTAGATGCCATACGCAAGGAAACACCGGGGCTAAACAAAAACAATGTTCAACTCCGCACCATAGGAAATATCGGAAGCTTGCCCTCCTCCGTACAGAAAAAATTGCAAGAAAGCATAGACGAGACGAAAAACAACACCGGACTGGTAGTCATATTAGCTCTCAGCTACAGCGGAAAATGGGATATACTGCAAGCTGTGGAGCACTATACGGCCAATAGTAACAAACATCAAGCACCCATTACGGGGGAAACCTTTGAACAATACCTTTCTACCGCCGGCATTCCTGACCCTGACCTGCTTATTCGCACCGGAGGAGAGCAACGTATCAGTAACTTCTTGATTTGGCAAACAGCTTATACTGAATTTTATTTCAGTGATTTATTATGGCCGGACTTTAGAAAAAATCATTTTCTAGATGCTATAAATGAGTACAATAAGCGCGAACGGCGTTTTGGACAGACAGGGGAACAAGTAAAAACATCGTAATTTAACCTTTTTTTGTATCTTTGTGGATTATTTTTCAAGATGAAGTCAAAGAACCTTACAACATATGTCACCCAACTGGCTCTTTTATGTCTGTTAATCGCTAGTATATCAACTGCGCACGCACAAGATACACCGGTGAAAGACAGCACGGCCAAAGATACCACCGCCAAGGTGCAGCTTACATTAGACCATAATAATCCCAAGCAATATGTCATTGCCGACATTACAGTTTCCGGTATTAAGTACCTGAACCCTGAGCAAATATTATCATTCACCGGCTTGGTAAAAGGTGATACGATCTCACTGCCCAGTGAAGAAATTTCCTTCGCTCTAAAAAAATTGTGGGCGCAACGTTTCTTCTCCGATGTAGGTATCTCCGCCACAAAAATTGTGGACAATAAGATATATTTGGATATCCACCTGACCGAACGTCCCCGCGTGTCAACCTGGGACTTCAAAGGTATTAAAAAAGGGGATAAAACGGACTTGAGAGAAAAACTACACCTGCGCCGCGGCGGTGAGCTGAGCGATTATATCATCAAAACCTCCATAGACCTCATCCAAGATTTTTATTCGGAAAAAGGCTACCGTAAAGCAGAGGTGAATGTTATACACTAAAACGACA
>JAVBSQ010000140.1:0-6389 GCA_031556695.1 Bacteroidales bacterium
CTGTATTAATTAAAAAACTTTGAATGGAATAGCCGATATTGCGTTGTTCATCATTCACCATGTCGCCCACCAAAGCACGGAAAGGCTGCATGGTTACATTGAATGAAGTGTCCATAAACAACAACATGAAAGCACCAAAAAATAAGGGAGGTAACAAAAGGGCGAAGTGCTCGGAGTTAGGCATAAAGAACATAGCCATAGCCGATACAATAGCTCCGGCGAGAATAAAGGGAATACGCCGTCCCATACGGGTCCATGTTTTATCGCTGGACAAGCCTACAATAGGCTGTACCAATAGACCGGCTAAAGGGGCTGCCAGCCAAAAGTAGCTGAGGTGATGAGTATCTGCTCCAAGCGCCGAGAGGATACGACTGGTGTTGCCATTCTGCAATGAATAGCCAATTTGAACACCAAGAAATCCAAAACTCATGTTCCAAATCTGCCAAAAACTTAACTTTGGTTTTACTTTCATCTGCTTTGTTTACTTTAAACTTAAATTATTATTGCAAATTTTAGCAATATTAATTTAATATTAAAGCCAAATACGACGAACTTCAGTATTTTGCAGATGAACTTAACCCTCCAGCCAGTTCATAAATAATGGAATACGCACCCTACTCACCAAAATATCCTCTCCATAAGCTGGTTGCAGTAATATTTTCAATCGACTATTGGAATATTTTACAATGGACCTTATAGCCTTAATATGCGCCAAACAACCTCTGGTAAGTCGGAAAAACAATTTAGGATCAAGCTGTTCCTCCATTGCATCAAGGGTGAAATCAGAAATATATTTTTTACCCTCATGGGTTATAATATAGGTAATTTTCTCTTCTACAAAGCAATAAGCTATATCTTGTATATCCAGTACAATAATATGATCCCCCAATTTAACTGTGAAACGTTGCTTGTAAACAAATTCGCCGGTGAGCATTTGCTTGAGTTGCACTACATCTATAGGTAATGATCGTTGCTTAAGTGTTTTATCTACCGCTGCTATAAAATCCTCCTTGTCAATAGGTTTCATCAAATAATCAACACTGTTAACTTTAAAGGCTTTGACTGCATAATTATCATAGGCTGTAGTAATTATCACCGGGATTTTCACTTCTACCTGCTTAAATATCTCAAAACAAAGTCCATCAGACAGCTCAACGTCCATAAAAATAAGATCTGCCGAATTTGCATTTAACCATTCTACAGCAGATTTCACGGAGCAAACTTTGCCCACCACATCACAATCAGGATAACAAGATATTATTAAACGCTCCAACTGTATTTGTGCCGGTATTTCATCTTCTATGATGAGTATTTTCATAAGGGAAAAAGGATTAAATTAGGGGGATTTTAACAGTAAAGGTGTCGGAGATTTTCACAACAGAAATTTCTTTATTAAATGCACTAGCATACTGATTTTTAATATAATTCAAACCCACGCCGGTGGATTCATGGGTGTGCAAGCGTGGTTGCAAGTTGTTTTGCACCTGCAAAAAATCATCATTAATAGAAACTTGTATATGCAAGGGCATATCAGGACTAACCACATTGTGTTTAGTTGCATTTTCTATAAGCAACTGCAAGCCACAGGGTATAATACGCTTATCTTTATCCTGTTCCGGAATATCAACAGTGACTAACAGCCCCTTATCAAAACGCTCTTTGAGCAAGTCAATATACGCGAATGAGAATATCAATTCATCTTTGAGAGCTACCAACATATCACTTTCCCTATTAAGCATATAACGATAAACACCGGCCAATTTTTTAATAAAATCACTGGCACGGTTGGCATCAGTATGCACCAAATAATCAAGCACATTTAAGCTATTAAACAAAAAATGCGGATTAAGTTGTTGCTTCAACTGATGGTACTGCAAGCGGGCTTTTTGCTTTTTGACAATTTCAACATTTAAAGCTTTACGGTGCGACCGGCCGTAGTAATAAACAATAAGGAAAGTAATCCAACCAAAAAATTCAGTAACAAAAAAAGTTGTAATCTCCGGAGCATATGTAGAGCATGACGGCAGATACAGCTTCAGTAACCCCGCACCGGAAGTACCTAAATAAAAGCCGGCAAAACAACAAAGCATAGCAAATATTAAAGCGATATCCAATGGAAATTCATACAACCGGACAATAAAAAGGATCATCGCAATGGTCAAGATAGTGAGTATAGCACTATCCCCTATCCTTGTGCCGAAAAGCAGCCAGGCTACCAGTGCGTGGGCAATAGCAAAACCGTGAATGAGAAGGTTTAGAAGAAGGGTCTTATTTTTCATGTTGTAAAGATAGGGAATCTATGGGAATTTTCGTACCTTTGTCTAAAATTTTGCAAAATGAAATTCGGTGTTGTAATTTTCCCCGGGTCAAACTGTGACCATGATATGATTTACGCATTCCGCGACATTCTTAAACAAGAAGTAGTAGAATTATGGCATAAAGATCATGATTTAAAAGGAGTTGATGGCATCTTGCTGCCCGGCGGATTTTCTTATGGTGACTACCTGCGCTGTGGCGCCTTGGCCAAATTCTCGCCGCTTATGAAAGAAGTAATAGAATTTGCCAACAAAGGAGGCTTTGTGATGGGGGTGTGTAACGGCTTTCAGATCTTATGTGAAACAGGACTGCTGCCCGGCGCCTTGCTTCCCAATAATAACCAAAAATTTATCTGTAAAAATATTTACTTGCAGCCCGACAGTAAATCATCTTACGCCACACACTACCTGCAACGTGAAAAGGCACTTAAAATACCTATTGCACATGCAGACGGCCGTTATTATGCCGATGAGCAAACATTGTCCGATCTACAGGCTAACGATCAAATTTTATTCCGCTATTGCGATGTGCTAGGTGGTGTTTCTGAAGCTACCAACCCTAACGGTTCAGTCAGCAATATTGCAGGCATTTGCAATGCCGGGAAAAACGTGTACGGCATGATGCCACACCCTGAAAGGGCGGTGAGTGCCGAAACGGGTAACACCGACGGACTACAAATATTTGAGTCTATACTAAAAATGCTTTAGTTCATATAAACCCATGAATAAAAAATGGATTATCATCATAAGTGCAGGCCTGCTTCTCGCTTTAGCAGGGGCTTTTGTGCTGTTAAACCAACAATCGGATAAAAAATCATCAGCCCACATTGATGCTATTGGTGCTATTCCTTTTGATGCTATTTTTGTTATCCAATGTAATGAGCTATCTTTAATAGAACGTATCACTGCTGACTCTTCCGGCGTATGGAGTAACCTTGTGCAAGGCAAGCCCTCCTTACTTCGATGGTTACACCGCGCTGCCACTACCTATAAAAGTGATGAAGCCACAGCCAAAGTCTTGCATGCTAAGACCAGCCTTTCCGCCCACCCTCTAGGCAAAAATGACATTGCGCTGCTTTGCTGTATCAGTTTGCCACAAGAGATCGGTGAAAGCGACTGGCTACGCTTCCTTGAATTGTATGAACAACCGCTTGGGCGACAGCTATACCAAGACCACCGTATTGCCTCATTACGTTTTGAAGACGGACTGATTTATTTTTCCTATGTGAAAGGCGTAGTGCTAGCAAGCACCTCGGAGATATTGTTGCAAACAGCTATCCGGCATAGTACCGGCGATGAGTCACTGGCTAACGACCCGCAGTTCACCGGTGCACTACAAACCTTAGGAGCTAATGTTGATGTATGCCTGCTCGTTAATCACCGCAAAATTGCTCGCTTATTAAACATGCTGGGAAACAAGCCCGGTGAGGACATTAATAACTTTCTGTCACACACAGCCAACTGGACGGCAGTAGATGGACAAATCAACAATAACCATATACAGCTGAATGGTTTTATGTTCCCCTCGTTTAGTAATGATAATTTCTTATCCGTTTTACTAAACCAGTCCGGTCATAACACGGAAGCCTGGGAAGTCCTTCCCCCTGTTACCGCCTTTTTCTTAAGTTTTACACTAAACGACCCCAAGCGTTTTTTGTCCGATTACATCGTTTACCTCGAAAAACAAAAAGCATTAAATAAATATAAGCAGGAAATAGCCACTTTGGACAAGCAATGGTCAAAGAATGCCTCTGAACTGTTTCTCTCCATCTATCCGGCCGAATTATGTGTAGCTTGTGTTCCTTCTAGCAAAGGATATTCTTGGGTTTCGATGATTAGAACCCATAACAAAGACTACGCACTGGAGCAATTCAAAGAATTATCCGGTCACCTGCAAATGACCTTCATTGCGCAACAAGAAAGAATAGCCGAAAAAAACATTATTATATATAACAATCCGGCCAAAGGTTGGCTCACACCTCTGATAGGAAGTATTTTCAACAAGGTGGACGATAATTATTTTTTAGTGAGCAATGATTGGATCTATTTTGCAGATAGCCGTGAGGTATTGAAAGATCTAAGCCTATTATCAAGCAAGAGTTCGCTGAAACGGGAACTTTATGAAACAGAAGCAGCGCAATACCTAAGCGGGAACAACACTTTGACCCTTTTATTTAATGCCTCTCAAAATGCCGAAAATGATATGCTGGATTTCCTGCACCCTTCACTGCAAAATCGTGTTTCTAAAATCAGCAGGGATTATCCACGAAACATACAATCCATACAATTACGCCCTTCCGGCGATAAGTTTTTCATTAATTTTTTCGCCCTCTTTGAGCGCAGCAATAAATTAAACAGTGATACCATTACACCTGAGGTGGCTGCACTCACAAACATAGCCAAACCCCAAGAAGAACGCTATCGCACAACAGTAATCAACCACTATACCAAAGAAAAAGAATTTTTTGTGCAATATAGCGATAATAGTTTTGGATTACTGACACAAGAAGGTAAAGTATTGTGGCAGAAAAAGCTCTCCTCTCCTATCACCGGCGCTGTATTGCAAATTGACTACCTGAACAATAAAAAGCTACAATATTTATTCTATTCAGCTAACAAATTATACTTGTATGATAGAAACGGGAAAACGGTAAAACCATTCCCGCTGAACCGGCAAAAAGATCCGAACCTTAACTCTAACACTAAAGTTACCGTACTGAAAAACGGTCAACTCGACATTAAATAAAATGGAAACCTTACTCATTATCATAATGGTTGTTATGGTGGGCAGTTGGCTGCTACGCAGGCTTGCCCCATGGCTACTACTATATTTTGTCAAACAATTATCCAAACGAAGCGGGAATTTTTACACCTCCGAAAACAGCAGACCTCAATCAAGACCGGAAGGAGAAGTAAACGTGAAGGACACTCCACAGCACGAGAAGAAAAAAATCACGAAAGAGGTGGGTGAATATGTTGAATTTGAAGAAATATAAAATGTCACGCAAATTAGCCTACTTAAAAATTCTCTTTTCTAAAAAAGAGAGAATAATAGCTGCAACAGACGCTATTGACGTGGTTATTCCCGTGATACAAAAAGACCTGCTCATATTACCACTATGTTTGGAAGGAATCAAAGCCTGCGTACAGCACCCTGTCGAAAACACCTATATCGTAGCCCCCAATCAACCGGAAATTATTGATTTCTGCAAAAAAAACGCATTGATTTTTGTAGAAGAATCAAGCGTGCTGGGACTGGCTCCGTCGGACTTGAATTTACAAATCACCTTTCCTAACGGCGATACTGCCAACAGAAGCGGTTGGCTATTTCAACAGTTGATCAAACTATCCGGTAAAGTAGGTACCAAAGAAAATTATTTATGTATAGATGCTGACCATATTTTGGTGCAACCTCATATTTTCATTGCAGAAGATAAGCGTTCCGTATTTTACTTCAGTTCTGAAAATCATCAGCCCTACTACAATAGCATTAAGAAGCTACTGGGTGATATTCCCTTGGCCCCGCTAAGCTACATAGCACACAAAATGATTTTCAACAGAAAACAGGTAGAGTCTCTACATGAAGCCATACAGCAGCATACCGGAAAGTTATGGACTGATGCCATTCTTCATTATTGCGACCGGACAACCATATCAGGCTTTTCGGAATTTGAAACGTATGGAAATTTCGTACAACATAAAGTGTTGTACCCATGGAAACAGCACGCCATGAAATACACCAAGCTTGCGCCCTACGATACATTGGTGAAACGCTATGGCAAGAAATACAGGGCAATTACTTTTCCTGAATATTATAACAGTTAATACAATTATTTTGAAGACTTTTTTTCGCATATTGGCATTTGCTAAGCCTTACAGTCATTACTGGCCAAAGTATATCATCATTACTATTTTCAGTTTACTGTTCGGCATTTTGAATTACGCACTCATTATTCCTTTATTGGACGTGCTATTCACTCCCGAAACTATTGCCAATATACCCAGGCTGCCGGAGTTCTCCTTCAGCATATCCTGGCTCAAGGAATTTTTCTATTATCACCTGGCCAATATCGT
>JAVBSQ010000108.1:0-13880 GCA_031556695.1 Bacteroidales bacterium
TAGCAGCTTCTTCAGCAGCCTCAATCTTGGCAATCTTAATATCTTTACGTGTAGGCGGCGCAGTGATACCGTTGGGATCATATAACAATAACCCGCCGGGCTTCACGGCAGCTTCAAATTTATCCAATGATTGTTGGTTAAGGATAATGGCTGTGTCGCATTGTTGCACAATGGGAGAACTGATACGTTTGTCACTCAGCACTACGGTAACATTAGCAGTACCGCCGCGCATTTCGGGACCATAAGAAGGCATCCATGTGACTTCCATGTCCTGCATGATGCCTGAATAAGCAAGGATTTTACCCATCGACAACACGCCTTGTCCGCCGAAACCGGCTATGATGATTTCTTCTTTCATACAAAATTCGTTTACAAGTTTACAGTTAACAAGGTTACTATTTATCTTTTAAATCACCCAGTTGGTAGAAAGGAAAGAGGTTTTCTTCCATCCACTTATTCGATTTCACGGGATCCAATTTCCAATTGGAGTTGCAGGCAGATACCACTTCAATGAAAGAAGTACCTTTCTTTTGTGCTGAATTTTCCAAGGCTTTGCGGATCGCTTTTTTTGTTTTACGAACAGCAGCAGCAGTTTGCACGCTTTGACGGGTTACATAGCAAGTACCTTCCAGTTGCGCAACAATATTGGAGATTTTTAAAGGAAAACCGTTAAGCTCAACATTACGGCCATAAGGGGTAGTAGCGGTAACCTGTCCTACCAGGGTTGAGGGCGACATTTGTCCGCCGGTCATTCCGTAGATAGCATTGTTTACCAAAATGATCATGATATTTTCACCTCGGTTGCAGGCGTGAATCGTTTCTGCCGTACCGATAGCCGAAAGGTCACCGTCACCTTGGTAGGTGAACACGTATTTTTCAGGATACAAACGCTTAGTGGCGGTAGCCAACGCAGGAGCACGTCCGTGGGCAGCTTGTTGCCAGTCAATATCCATATAGTTATAAGCAAACACAGCACAACCTACAGGCGATACGCCAATAGTTTTATCCTGTATACCCATTTCTTCAATTACTTCGGCCACCAATTTATGAATGGTGCCGTGGCTGCAACCGGGACAGTAGTGCAACACATTGTCAGTCATTACGGGCGATTTGCCGTAGACTTTATTTTCTGGTTTTATGATGTCTTTTACGTCCATAGCTGTTTATTTTACCATTTGTTTAAGGGCTACTACTACTTCTTCGGGTGTAGGGATAATACCTCCCATGCGGCCAAAGTGTTCTACGGGCACTTTACCATTAATGGCTAAGCGTACATCTTCCACCATTTGCCCGGCGCTCATTTCCACCGTCAACATACCTTTAACTTGTTTAGCCATATTTTGAAGTTCCTTTGTAGGGAAAGGATAAAGGGTGATAGGACGGAGCAACCCAACCTTAATACCCTCTTTACGAGCATCTTCTACAGCTTTTTCACAAATGCGGGCTGAAGAACCGTAGGCTACTAATATGTAGTCGGCATCATCACAAAGTGTTTTTTCGAAACGCACATCTTGCTCATGCATTTGTTTATACTTCTCTATCAATTTCAAGTTGAGCGCTTCAAGAATAGACGATTCCAAAGCTAAAGAGGTAGTTACATTCTGTTTACGGGTAGAAGGCTTACCGGTGGTAGCCCAAGAACCGTGCATCTTAACTACTTCTTCATTGGTCCAACGTGGTTTTTCGGGACGGAGTTCTACTTTTTCCATCATCTGTCCAATCACCCCGTCGCTGAGGATCATAGCCGGATTGCGGTATTTGAAAGCCAGCTCGAAAGCCAGATCTACATGGTCATACATTTCCTGAACAGAGGCGGGAGCCAGTACTATCATGTGATAATCACCGTGTCCGCCACCTTTAACAGCTTGAAAGTAGTCGGCCTGTGAAGGTTGGATAGAACCCAAACCGGGGCCGCCACGTACTACGTTAACCACCAATGCGGGCAACTCTGCGCCGGCTAGATAAGTTAAACCTTCGCACATCAAGCTAATACCGGGACTACTTGAAGAGGTCATTACTTTTTTACCACAAGAAGCGCCGCCATATAACATATTTATAGAAGCAACTTCACTTTCGGCCTGAAGTACAACCATTCCGGTTGATTCCCAGGGTTTTTCTTCCATTAGCGTTTCCATTACCTCCGACTGGGGTGTAATAGGGTAGCCAAAGTAACCGTCGCATCCGCAGCGAATAGCTGCAATTGCAATGGCCTCATTTCCTTTCATTAAGATTTTTTCCGCCATACTATTCTTTTACTCTATAAACGGTGATTACTGAATCGGGGCATACGGTAGCACAATTTGTGCAGCCGGTGCAGGCGCCCGGGTTCGCCATGTAGGCCATAGGATAGCCTTTACCGTTAACCTCTGCGGTTAACGCAATAACCTGTGAAGGACAGTTCACCACACAAACGCTACAGCCTTTGCATTTCTCCTTGTCTACCACTATTGCTCCTTTCATTGCCATAATTTAAATTCTTTTTATGATTTACTATACAAATGTACAAGTTTAATTTCAAAAAACAAAAAAAATGAAGAAAAAATTATAAAAATGAAAGTTAAGAAGAATAAAAATGAAGATTTAAGGAAAAATTATTTGGTACTCTAAAATATTTTTCCGATATTTGCAGCCCCAAATAAAAGTTAAAATACAATGGCACGAATTTGTCAGATTACCGGAAAAAAAAGAATGATAGGCAACAACGTATCGCACTCTAAGCGTCGCACTAAACGTGAGTTTGCACCCAACCTCCAAAACAAACGCTTTTGGTTGGAAGACGAAAACCGCTTCGTTACCTTGAAAGTGTCGGCTGCCGGTATCCGCACCATCAATAAAAAAGGTTTACAAACTGCCCTTAAAGATGCTAAAGCATCGGGCTTGATCAATATTTATTAGGAGATTGAATTATGGCAAAGAAAGGCAATAGAGTACAAGTAATTTTGGAGTGTACAGAACAACGTGAAGCAGGTGTTCCCGGTATTTCCCGTTACATCACTACCAAGAATAAGAAAAACACAACCAACCGCATGGAGCGCAAAAAATATAACCCTTTCATGAAAAAGGTTACGCTTCACCGCGAAATTAAATAGTTTCGTAATTTTTAATTCGTAATTGATATAACGTCATGGCAAAAAAAGTAGTTGCAACATTGCGCGATAAAACAGCCGGTAAACACACCGTTAAATGCATTCGCATGGTGAAATCTGAACGTTCCGGTTCATACGCCTTCCAAGAAGAAATGGTTCCCACAGAAGAAGTGAAAGACTTTTTCGCCGGAAAAAAATAGTACTACCGTACATTGAAGTATAAAAAGCTCCTCCACAAAGGGGCTTTTTCTATTTCGAGATTAGGAGATTAAGAAATTAGGAGATTAGGATTATGGGACTATTTTCGAGAAAAGATAAAGAAAATAAAGACAGTCTGGATAAAGGTTTGCAGAAAACTAAACGGGGAATTTTTGAAAAAATTTCCCGTAGCATCATCGGCAAATCCAAGATTGATGACGAAGTGCTAGACAGTATTGAAGAGGCACTAGTAACCGCTGATGTGGGTGTGGACACCACACTGCGTATCATTGAACGTATTGAAAAACGTGCCGCTCACGATAAATACACGAATACCTCGGAGCTAAATGCTATTTTACGAGAAGAAACAGCCGGCCTACTCTCCGCCAACAACAAAGAAAATGAAACTTTCGATTTTTCTAAAAAACCATACGTAATAATGGTAGTGGGGGTAAATGGTGTAGGGAAAACAACCACCATAGGCAAACTGGCTACCCGATTGAAAAATGAAGGTAAGAAAGTAGTGCTGGGCGCTGCCGACACCTTCCGCGCCGCAGCAGTAGACCAACTCTCCATCTGGAGCCAGCGCGCCGGCGTAGACATTGTGAAACAACAAATGGGCTCCGATCCTGCCGCTGTAGCCTATGACACTGTAGCCTCAGCCGTGGCCAACAATGCCGATGTGGTACTTATCGACACTGCCGGTCGCCTCCACAACAAGGTAAACCTGATGAACGAACTTTCCAAAATTCGCCAGGTGATGAGCAAGGTTATCCCCGATGCTCCCCACGAAGTACTGCTGGTGCTTGACGGCTCTACAGGACAGAATGCCTACCAACAAGCCGAGGCTTTCACCAAGGCCACGGAGGTAACAGCACTGGCTATTACAAAACTCGACGGTACGGCCAAAGGGGGCGTTGTACTGGGCATTGCCGATAAATTTCAAATACCTGTAAAATTCATCGGAGTAGGCGAAGGTATTAATGACTTACAAATATTTGATCCCGAAGCCTTTGTTGATACACTCTTCGGGGAATAAAACAATTTCCCACAGATCCCACTCCCGATAGCTACCAGGATTACACAGAGAAAAGCCATAAAGCCCATCTGTCAAAAAATAGGAAAAGAGACCGTGTACTTAAACATCGATCTCTTTAACATGTTGGCAGAAATGTAATAGTGTTTGGGCTTATGCTTCCGCCACCTGCAAATCTTTCATTACACTGTAAGCACCCAAATGGTCGGCCTCAAAATTGTTGATGAAAGTGTAACGCTCATGGTTCCATGCCTGTCCGCGGGTGATATACACCGCAGCCGACTGAATGAAACTTTCGTCACGTTGTCCATCGAGCAACAAGAGGTAACCCATCACAATATGTCCGGCCATTTCTACTAAACGGCGTGCATGGAAATCAGCAATCTCCGCATCATTCTTCGCAGCCACCAATTCTGCAGCTTTCACATATTCGTCGGTCATAGCCATCAACATCTTTTTCAAATGTTCATGTTCTGCTTTCACCGGCATCTTTTCATAGTCGCGAATACGGCCAAGGTAAGCACCTGTGATCACACCACGGATAGCGGCCACCACCTGCAACTGCGAAGTACCTTCATAGATAGTCAGAATACGGGCATCGCGATACATACGCTCTATAGGATACTCTTTCATGAAGCCTGAGCCACCATGAATTTGCAAAGAATCATAAGCATTCTGGTTGGCATACTCACTGGCAAATAATTTCAACAGGGGAGTATATGCATCAGCCAGCTTCTGGTATTCTTTCATTTCATTGCGCTCTTCAGGCGACAATTTACGATCTTCAGCCAAAATGCCATAAGCCTTATAAACATCAACAAAGCGTGATGTTTCATACAACAATGCACGCGAAGCTTGCAACTTAGCTTTAATCACAGCCAGCATTTCATAAACAGCAGGAAAGTTCACAATTGTTTTGCCAAACTGTGCACGTTCGTGGGCATATTTCAAAGCCTCACGGTAAGCGCCTTCTGAGAGGCCTACCGATTGTGCGCCAACACCCAAGCGAGCGCCGTTCATCAATGACATCACATATTTAATCAAGCCCATCTTACGATCACCTACAATCTTTGCAGGAGCGTTGGTGAACACCAATTCAGCCGTAGGTGAACCTTTGATTCCGAGTTTATTCTCAATGCGGCGCACACGTACACCCCCCCATGCTTTGTCATATACGAAGTAAGACAAACCACGTGCATCAGTAGTACCTTCTTCCGAACGGGCCAGCACCAATTTAATTTCAGCATCGCCGTTGGTGATAAAGCGTTTCACCCCATTCAGATACCACAGTCCTTTTTCTTCATTCCAGGTAGCCTTCAGCATCACCGCCTGCAGGTCGCTACCCGCATCAGGTTCCGTAAGGTCCATAGAACAAGTATCTCCTTTATTTATGCGGGGTAAGAATTCGTCTTTTATTTCTTTAGAAGCAAACTCATGAATAGTTTCTGCACAGTCCTGCAAGCCCCAGATATTAGCAAAGCCGGCATCAGCACGACTAACCACCTCGGCAGCCATAACATAAGGCACCATAGAGAAATTCAGCCCACCATACTCACGCGGTAACGACATACCATAAAGACCTGCCTGTGCAAGGGCTTCGTGATTTTGTTGTGTGCCGGCGGCATATTTAATGCGACCATCAATAACTTGCGGGCCATCATGATCAACACCTTCAGCATTAGGCGCTAAAATATCTCCACAAATTTCACCTAGAATAGATAACACCTTATCGTAGCTGTCCAAAGCATCATCAACATCTAAAAAAGCGTGGGGATATTTGCCTTTATCTGCAAAACCTTTTTCTTTCAGTTCCACAATCTTACGCATCAGCGGATGTTGCAACTGAAAGGCTATATCTTTATTATCGTTATAGAAGTTCATATTATTGAATTTATTTTATTCGTGAAATTATTTTTTAGAAGAGCCGGAAGACAAAGAAGTACAATAAGAATTCAACAACCGGCCTACACTTTCTATCAGGTCTTTTAACGCATCAGCCGTCTTCGCATCAATATATTTCAAATCTTTCGACAAGATAATATAATAACGACATTCTTCTGCCGCGCTCTGCGACATCCCGAATGATCTCAGTTTCTCTGATACAATACGGCGTTTGTAACCTTCCACCATATTAGAAGCTATAGCCACAGCTGTACTTCGAAATTTCAAGGTTAATCCTAAAGTTTCGTTTTTAGGAAATTTTTTCGTGGCCTTATACACTAAAAGTACAAACTCATGTGCTTTTTGCCACACAAACAAATCCTCAACGGTTCTTGCAACACGTTCGCTCTTAGCTCCCTCTATTTTTTCTGCTATCGTTAAATCCATCTCTCCTACACTCCTTTTATTTGCTGTTGTTTTTATATGCTTTTATCATTTTCGGAAGTACCTCATTCAAGTCGCCCACAATAGCGTAGTCTGCTATTTGGTTGATAGGGGCTGCCGGATCTGTATTCACAGATATGATTATAGACGATTGGTCCATACCTGCTGTGTGCTGAATTTGTCCTGATATACCGCAAGCAATATACAATTTAGGACGAACAGTTACCCCGGTTTGGCCAATTTGACGGGCGCTTTCAATGAATCCGGAGTCAGAAGCTGCACGTGAGGCGCCTACCTCTCCACCCAGTAAAGCGGCCAATTCAAAGAGTTGTTTAAAGTTCTCTTTACTACCAACACCATAACCGCCGGCAACAATTACTGAAGCGCCTTTGATATCCACCTTACGTTCTTCCATGTGACGTTCGATGATGCGTACAGCGAAGTCCGTATCATTCAAATATTTTTTCACATCAACTTTTTTTACTTCACCTTTAGTGGGCGTAGCCAAGGCTTCTTTCTTCATCACCCCTTCACGTACAGTAGCCATTTGAGGACGACAGTCGGGATTGATGATAGTAGCAATAATATTTCCACCAAAAGCGGGACGAATTTGATACAATAAGTTCTTGTATGTATTACCTTTCGTGTCTGCGTGGTCACCTATTTCCAAACTTGTACAGTCTGCCGTCAAGCCGCTTTTTAATGCACTGGAAACACGGGGAGCCAGGTCACGGCCCACACTCGTTGCTCCAAAAAGGGCTATTTGAGGTTGTGTTTCTTTTACCGTTCCAACAACAATGGCAGCATGAGGAAGCGTGCGGAAAGGATCCAAACGCTCATCATCGGCTATATGAATAATATCAGCACCATAGGCCATCAATTCTTTTTCAATGCCGGAAATTTTATGCCCAATAGCTAAAGCTTCCACCTTAACACCCAATTGAGCAGCCAGTCCGCGGCCTTTAGTTAAGAGCTCCAAGCTTACATCTGCTACTTTACCTTCTTCTAATTCACAATATACTAATACGTTGTTCATGTTTTTCTTTTTTATCCGATTGTGTGATTAGCCATTAATTCTTTAATCAAACCATCAATATCAGCTTCTGCTGATGAAAGTTTCTTTGATTCTTTGGCTTGGAATACAATATTTTCGATTTTTTTCACCTTGGTAGGAGAACCTGAGAGACCAAATTCTTTCTCCTCTCCCCCTACGTCAGCTACACCCCATTCAGCAATGCGGAGATAATCCACGCTTTGTAGTTCGGTATAATAATCCGCGTCTGCTTCCTGGATTTCAGTCAGCGTTTTCGCATGTTTATATTTCATCAGTTGTTTGGCGTGGCGAGGACGGCAGTCGGGTGCCGAAGCATGTACCGTAATTACTAGCGGCAAAGTAGCAGCCACTGTTTCAACACCACGTTCAAGGCGACGTTTAATAACGATTTCTTTACCATCAAAAGACACAATTTCTTCCGCATAAGTAACCTGTGGCCAACCTAATTTTTCAGCTACCTGAGGGCCTACCTGTGCGGTATCACCGTCAATAGCCTGGCGGCCTGCAATCACCACATCGGGTTGCATTTTACGCAAGGCTTGCGACAGTGCATAAGATGTAGCCAGCGTATCTGCACCGGCAAACTTACGGTCGGTAAGCAACACTCCCCCATCGGTACCACGGAACAAACCTTCGCGGATAATGTCAGCGGCACGACCCGGACCCATGGTCAACAATTCAATAGTTGAGCCCGGGAAACGGTCTTTTAAGCGTAAAGCCTGCTCAAGGGCATTTAAATCTTCAGGATTAAAAATAGCAGGAAGTGCGGCACGGTTCACCGTTCCATCTTCTTTCATTGCATTCTTACCCACATTACGAGTGTCGGGAACTTGTTTGGCCAACACCACGATCTTTAATGTTTTGGTCATATCTTGATTTTATGTATTTTTGAAATTAGGCTTGAGCCGTGTTAGGGCCAAAAGACATAGGAATTGGCGGCATTCCCCCCTCGTTCAGGGTGATATCACCATAAGCATTCTCATACTTGGCAATATTATCCTGTAAAGCATTCAGCAAACGCTTGGTATGCTCAGGAGTAAGAATGATGCGGCTTTTCACCTGCGCCTTCGGTAAGCCGGGCATAATACGAACGAAATCAAGCACAAATTCACTGGGTGAATGTGATATTACGGCCAGGTTAGCATAAGTGCCCTGCGCAATCTCTTCGCTCAATTCAATATTAATCTCAGTTGGTTGTTTCATCTATTCACTTATTTACTTATTCACTATTTACTTTGCACCGCAATAGTTTCAATTTCAACTAATGCTCCCATAGGCAGCTTAGCTACCTGATAACATACGCGGGCGGGGTAAGGCTCTTTATAAAAAGAAGCATACACCTCATTAACCACCGCAAAATCGTCCATACTAGCCAGTAAAACAGTTGATTTCACTACGTCAGCAAAAGCATAGTCTGCTTCCGTCAATATCTCGCCGATATTAGTCAAACACTGCTTAGCCTGCTCTTTTACACCACCATCTACTATTTTTCCTGTTTCAGGATTTAAAGGCAATTGACCTGATACATATAAGGTACCGTTAGCTTCTACCGCCTGACTATATGGTCCCACTGCCTTGGGGGCATGAGGACTTGCAATAATTTGTTTCATAAATTCAATATTTTTAAGTTCTACATGGACAAAGATACGTGATTTTTTTCATTTCTTCATTTTTTTACTATCTTTGTAGCCCATTTTTACGTCTATGAAAAACGTAAGCGATTGTGTTATACTGCTTAAAGGCCTTTCAAACGGTAAACATCTCTTTACCTTTGAATTGGGCGATTCGTTCTTTAAAAGATTTGAAGGAGCTGAAATAGAGCTTGGTAAGCTATTCGCAACAGTGGTTATGGACAAGCAAACAACCTTAATGCAACTATTCGTTAATATTAATGGCTCGGTAAATGTGGCATGTGACCGTTGTTTAGATGACATCAGTTTGCCCATAAATACTGAAGGAAAGTTAATTTTGCGCTTTGCGGCAACACAAAGTGGTGAATTGGCTGAGGGAGAAAATGATGAAGTGATGACCTTGAGTACTACCGACAGTGAAGTTGACCTTTCACAATATTTTTTCGACTGCATTAATTTAGCCCTGCCCCTACAACGCCTACACCCCGAGGGAGAATGTAATCCCGAGATGATAGCGAAACTGCAAACCTTGATTATAAACAAAGAATAACAAATTTAAATTAAAATAAAATGGCTCATCCGAAACACAAAATTTCCAAACAACGCCGTAACAAACGTAGAACTCATGACAAATTAGATATGCCCACCTTGTCTAATTGTTCTAATTGCGGTTCTGCCGTACTGTACCACCGTGTATGCCCTGAGTGCGGCTTCTACCGTGGTCGTTTGATGATTGACAAAGCTACAGCATAAACCTTAAAATTATTTTCCTATGATTAGAGTAGGAATTGACGCAATGGGTGGCGATTTTGCCCCCAAAAATGTAGTACTTGGAGCTATCCAAGCTCATGCGCGCATACAAGCAAAAACCCGATTGGTACTGTTCGGTGACCGTGAACAAATCACGGCCGTTTGCAAAGAAGCCGGCTTTGATACCGCTCAGTTTGACATTGTGCATACCACGCAAGTTATTGAGATGGGCGATCACCCTGCCAAAGCTTTTCAGCAAAAGCCGGATTCAAGTATCACCATTGGTTTTCATGCTTTAGCTAATTGCAAAATTGATGGTTTTGCCAGTGCAGGCAGCACCGGCGCCATGCTGGTAGGTGCCATGTACACCGTAAAAGCCATACCCGGCATCATTCGTCCTGCCATATCCAGTGAATATCCTTTGCTGACCGGTGGAACGGCCATTCTTTTGGATGTTGGACTGAACGCCGATTGTCGCCCCGATGTGCTTTACCAATACGGAATGCTCGGCTCTATATACGCTAAGCACATGCTCGGCTTGGAAAATCCCCGTATAGCATTGCTCAACATTGGTGAAGAGGAAGAAAAGGGAAACCTGCTTACCAAAGAAACCTTTAAGTTGATGCAAAACTCTACCGATTTTAACTTTGTAGGTAACATTGAGGCTAACCATATTTTCTCCGGAAAAATAGCCGACGTTATTGTGACCGATGGTTTTGTTGGCAACATAGTACTCAAACAGGCCGAAGCCATGTATGTACTAGCAAAAAAACAAGGCTTGGAAAGTGACTATTTTAACCGCTTCAACTACGAACTTTATGGCGGTACTCCTGTTTTAGGAGTGAATGCACCTGTAATCATAGGGCACGGAGCATCTAGCGCTAAAGCTATTGAGAACATGATTATCCAAACAGAGCATGCCATACAGGTACATCTCGTTGATAAAATAACTGAAGCACTAGAAAAATAAAGATGACTAAACCAACTGCAGCAATCACCGCCATAGCCGGCTATGTGCCGGAATATATCCTCACCAACGACGAACTTTGCCAAATGGTAGAAACAACCGATGAGTGGATTACCTCCCGCACCGGTATTAAAGAACGTCATATACTTAAGGAGCCAAATGAGGGTACCTCTTTTATGGGTGCTAAAGCTGTTGAAGAATTGCTGCGCAAAACCAACACTAAACCGGAAGAAATAGATCTTCTGCTGTGTTGCACCGTTACCCCCGATATGCCTTTCCCTGCCACGTCAAATATTATTTGCGACAAGGTAGGTATCATGAACGCTTGGGGTTATGACATCAACGCCGGGTGTTCAGGTTTCTTATTTACCTTGTCTACCATTTCAAAATTTATTGAAACAGGGCGATATAAAAAGATTATTCTTGTGGCTGCTGAAAAGATGTCGTCTATTACCGACTATACTGACCGCACCACCTGTCCCCTATTTGGCGATGCTGCAGTAGCCTTAATGATAGAACCAAACAACGAAGGACTTGGTTTGATTGATGAGATACTTCACGTTGATGGCGTAGGCCGTAAATACCTCTACTTAAAAGCCGGTGGCTCTTGCCTCCCCGCTTCTGAAGAAACAGTGCGTAACCGTCAACATTATATCTATCAAGAAGGCCAGCAAGTATTCAAATTTGCGGTTAGCCGCATGGCCGACACTGCTGCCGAAATGATGGAGAAACACCATCTCACAGCCGACGATATTGCTTATCTAATTCCCCACCAAGCCAACCTGCGTATCATTGATGCAACAGGCAAGCGTATGGGACTAAGCGAAGATAAGGTTCTCATCAATATTGCCAAATACGGCAATACATCTGCTGTTTCCATTCCCTTAGCATTAATGGATTTTGAGAAAAAATTCAAGAAAGGTGACACATTGATTTTTGCTGCCTTCGGTGCAGGCTTCACCTGGGGTGCTCATTATTACAAGTGGGCATACTAAATTACTTGCCCCTGTAGTTCAACGGATAGAACGAAAGTTTCCTAAACTTTAAATGGCAGTTCGATTCTGCCCGGGGGTACAATATTATACACCCTTTACCGTTTTGCAAATTCCGTCAACATCAATACCGCACTCTTGTTGTAATTGTGCTATCGTACCATGTTGTACAAAACGGTCCGGAATACCCAAACGAATAACCGGTAAGAGATAGTTATTTGCAGCGAAGAACTCAGCCACTGCACTACCTAATCCCCCAAGTACTGTCCCATTTTCCAAGGTGATTACCTTTTTATATTTTTCCCCCACCTCATGCAATACTGCTTCATCAATGGGTTTCACAAAACGCATATCATAATGAGCTGCGCGGATACCCTCAGCAGCCAAACGCTGTATAGCTTTAACCGCTAAATTACCAATATCACCCACAGACAGTAAAGCAATTTCATCACCCTCACATAACTTACGAGCCTTGCCGATCTCCATTTTTTCAAAAGGAATGTGCCAGTCCAAGCCCAAGCCCGAACCACGGGGGTAACGAATAACGAATGGCCCTCCGCCAGGCAACTGCGCCGTGTACATCATATTGCGCAACTCCACCTCGTTCATGGGCACAGCAATGGTCATATTCGGAATGCAGCGGAAATAAGCTAAATCGTAAGCTCCATGGTGCGTTGCACCATCTTCACCGACCAATCCGCCGCGATCAAGACAAAACACCACTTGTAAATTTTGCAGGGCTACGTCATGAATAACCGAATCGTAGGCACGTTGCATGAAAGACGAATAAATATTGCAAAAAGGCACTGATCCCTGCGCCGCCAAACCGGCAGAAAAAGTTACAGCATGAGCCTCTGCTATACCCACATCAAATGCACGCTGCGGCATACGTTCCATCATTAAATTCAATGAACAACCCGAAGGCATGGCCGGAGTAATTCCGACAATCTTCTCGTTTTGCTCCGCTAATTCAATAATAGTTTCGCCAAACACATCTTGATAACGGGGAGGTGCTCCATTATTTTTTATACGTTTCCCTGTACTTTTGTCAAATAAACCCGGAGCATGCCAGTCCGTCTGATTATCCTCTGCCGGTTTATATCCCTTTCCTTTCTTAGTAATAACATGTAAAAGCTTGGGCCCTTCTATTTCTTTCAAGGCGGTGAGTACTTTCACCAACTCCTCTACATTATGTCCGTCAACCGGACCAAAATAACGAAAACCTAAAACCTCAAACAGATTACCCCGTTTAAATATAGCCGACTTGGTAGTATTCACAAAATTTTGTACCGCACGACGCAGTATATTCTGCCCCATCATATTCCATACCCGCTCCTTAGCCTTATTATAGGGTTCGGAGAGTGTCAGTTTCATTAAGTACAGATGCAGGGCGCCAACATTTTTATCAATAGAAATATTGTTATCATTCAATATTACCAATACGTTTTCTTTCATCGCACCGGCATTATTCAAGCCTTCAAATGCCAAGCCTCCGGTGAGTGCTCCGTCACCAATAACCGCGATGGTCTCCTGCTGTATTCCTTGCAGGCGGGCAGACATCGCCATACCCAGTGCTGCCGATACACTAACCGAAGTATGCCCGCCACCATACGCATCATATTCACTCTCACTACGGCGCGGAAAACCACTTATCCCACCATAACAACGATTAGTATGAAAAATGTCCTTTCGTCCCGTCAATATTTTATGGGCATAGGCTTGATGCCCCACGTCCCATACCAGCTTGTCGTGCGGCGTATTAAATACATAGTGCAAGGCCGTAGTCAACTCTACAACACCCAAACTGGCTCCAATATGTCCAGGATTTTCGGCACAAACAT